>CAZIIB010000743.1:0-2426 GCA_964539125.1 uncultured Thermoanaerobaculia bacterium
AGACAGCCCTCAACCGGACATTTCGGAACAGGGGTAGGTCAGGAGGTCTGGAATCTGGAGTGTCTCCGGCTTCGCTGGGAGCTCGACTCACCTGTCACGAAGTGAGCCTTTGTAGATGTCTAGCTGGCAAGGAGGAGGCTTTCGATCTGCTCCGACTCGCGGGCCTCGCTGGCCGCCAGGTTCTTCTGGGCGGCCAGGTGCTCCTGGCCCGACCGATTGGCGGTGCTCAGAGGGTTGTCTTGAGCGAGGGGTATCAATTCGGCGTTCGGGACCCTGAATGGAGACATGGGTGGTCCCCCTTCGTCCGGGAGGGAGGCGTTCCGGGCATCGAACGGCTGCTTCAGAGCCGTTGGCACGCCGGCTATGCGCTTGAGACCCTCGTGGTCTTCTTGCTGGCGGCGCCTGGCCTCTGCCGGTGAATTCCCTGCATTGTAGTTCGAGGCCTGCGCAGCGATTGCCAAGGCATTGCCAGTCGCAGCGGCGGCCGTGCGGATCCCGATCTCGACCATCTCGTAGACATCGTTCGAACCGACCGAAGCCATGGCTTCCGAAATGGCCGCGGCGCGAAACCGGTTGACCGAATCGTGCCCCCCTGATCCACCTTTGGGACGTAGCTGATTGGTAGCCTGGTCACTAGGATGTGAGGCGCCGCGCCCCTGATCGTCTCGGGCTTGCCCCGACTGTGTCGGGTAGCGAAGTGCACTGATCGCCGCCGCGACCGCTCGCAGGACGTCCAGAGCTCCTGGAGGCGCCGCAGCCCCAGCCTTACCGATCTCCTCGTAGGCTGCCTTCAGGAGGTTCGCGGACGGCGCAGACGCGACCGCCTCGTCCTGTCCTGCAATCACGGCCCGGTAGTGTTTCGGTTCGACCCCGGATCCTCTCGCAATGAGGGCCTTCGCGCCCTTGTCGAGCCGCGGTCGCTGTTCCAAGGGGACCTTGAGATTCTCGTGGGTCGTTTGGGTCAGAGCACGAAGACGCTCGATGGTTTGGGTGCGATCGGCTGGCTGCATTCTCACGATCGCATTGCCTATCAGCTCTCCGAGCCTCCGGAATCGCTGATTGAGCTCGATGTTCTTCGGCGGCTTCCCGGTATCGAACGGGTCTCCGAACACGCCCTCGGCCGAAAGCCGTACTGCCTTCTCACTCGCGATGAACAACACGCGATTGCGGACTGACGAGTAGTTGCTCTCGAGGAAGGGCGTGATGTCGGGCCGGGTATCTCCGCTTTGCCTGGGCTTCTTCTCGGCGAGTTGGTTGTCGCCGGGCTGCTGCGCGCCGAGGGCGTTCTCTACGCGCTTCCGCTTATTCGTTGGCTCCGGCATGGGCGTGCGAGGCGCTCTATCCGATGGCCAGCGCGCGCAGGGCGTAACCGGCGGTCGCCTGGCTCCCGGTCTGGCCGTCGTCCGGCTCGATGGTGATGTCGAGACGGTTCAGGCCGAGCTGCAGGTAGTCGTGGAAGTCCTCGGACGAGTAGTCCCTGTTCCGCAGGACGATCGACAGGAGGTTTCGTTCACCACCTTCGGCTTCCAGCGCGTCGACGTGCTTGACGATCGGCGACTCGGAGTTGCCGTTGGCGACGAGCGTCAGGATCGATCCGGTGGCTGTCGTCTTCCAGTGCTTCAGGTGGAGCGCGTAGTCCGTGTCGGAGTCGGCGATCTTGAAGTAGATCGTGAGCTTCGCAGGGCCGTTCGCGAAGTCCGTGTGCATCGGGGCGGCGAACCCGGAGCCGGTGATCAAGAGGTTGTTCGCCTCGGAGGCGATCTTGAACGGCGCGCCGTCCACGGGCGGTACCACGAACTTCTCCGGGATGAAGCCGGTCACCGCGCCGTTGTAGGCGCCGCCTTCCTCGATCGCGGCCAGGCCGAGCAGATCCAGGTCGAGCTCGACGGGCGTTGGGGGGATCGGCGGGTTGATCACCCTCATCTCGGCGAAGAAGTTGCCCTCGTTGACGCCGTGCGAGGCCGTACAGAGCCTCACTCCGTGGTCGAATTGGACCGTGACGAGGTCGGCCACACCCGCTTTGGGTGTGACGAGCCACGCCGCCTTGGCGACGAAGTCGACTCCGAACAAGGCCAGCTCCGACGGCGGGTAGACCTGCTCCCCGTCCCAGAGCCGCTTCTCCACGAAGCTCGGCAGCTCGATCTGGCCCCCCTGCTCCTCGTTCTTGAACTGAATGACGTTCCAGGGGTACTCCTGGCCCCAGACCCAGTGTGCGGACCGGTCGGCATCGTCGATGATGGCGTAGCCGCCCCAGTCCTAGAGGGTCATGGAGGCCGAGCTTGCCGAGCCCTGCTGTCGGCTGGAGGATGCCGTCGAGCCGCTGGAGCTCGAAGAGAACGTGCCCCGGGTCGTCGAGTGTTCGAAGCTTCCTGAGCGTCCTCCCGTCGGGGCGGCCCCGACCCAGCCGCTGGGCGCGGCCCCCCCGG
>CAZIIB010000744.1:0-2425 GCA_964539125.1 uncultured Thermoanaerobaculia bacterium
CGCATCAGGTTGGTGTAGTCCACCAGCACGATGGCGTTGTTCACCACGATGCCGGCGAGCATGACCATGCCGATGTAGCTCTGGATGTTGAAGGTCGTGCCGGTGAGCCAGAGGGTGAGGAGCACGCCGATGGAGGCCATGGGGATCGAGAACATGACCACGAAGGGGTCGAGAAGGTTCTCGAACTGGGCCGCCATCACCATGTAGACCAGGAGCACCGCCAGGATGAGGGCGATGAACAGGGCGTTCTGGGCCTTCTGCTGGTCCTCGTACTCGCCGCCGAAGGTGATGGCGAAGCCGGGGGGCACGTCGATCCCCCGGATCGCCTGGCGGGCGTCGGCCACCACCGAGCCCAGGTCCCGGCCGGCGACGTTGGCGTAGACCGAGATCACCCGCTCCTGGTCCTTGCGGTCGATCACCACCGGTCCGGTCGCGTACTCGACGTCGATCACGCTCTTGAGGGGCACGGACTGGCCGGAGGCGGAGACCAGGGAGACCTCGTCGATGTCCTTCAATACCTCGCGGTCGGTCTGGGCGAGGCGCACGAAGATGTCGTACTCACGGCCCGCGCGGCGGAGCACCGTGGCCCGGCTGCCGGCGACGTTGGTCTCGATGATCTCGGCCACCTGGTTCATCGACAGCCCCAGGCGGGCGATCTTGTTCCGGTTGATCCGGATCACCCGCTCCGGGCGGCCCGGGTCGCGGCCGATCCGGGCGTCGGAGACGCCGGGCACGGTCTGGAGCGCGTCCTTGACCTGCTCGGCCAGCTTGTAGCCCTCGCCGAGGTCGAAGCCCCGGATCTCGGTCTCCAGGGCCTCGGAGCCGCCGCCGAAGGCGATTCGGAGGAGGAACAGCCCGGAGCCCTCGCGAGTCCGGATGGTCACCCCGGGGATGTGGGAGAGCTTGCCACGCAGGTCGGCGGCGATCTCGGCCGACGTGCGCGTGCGTTGCGATTCGGGCACCAGGGAGATCCGCATGTCGCCGGTGTTGCCACCCTGGGCGTGCCATCCGCCGCCGCCGATGTTGGTGAGGACGCTCTCGGCCTCGGGCACGTCCTCCTTCACGATCTTCTCGATCTGGCGGAAGGTCTTGTCCATGAGCTCCAGGCGGGTGCCCACCGCCATCTGGGCGTCGACCCGCACCTCGCCTTCGTCGGCCTTGGGCATGAGCTCGGTGCCGATGAAGGGGATCAGCACGAGGCTCGCCGCGAACAGCCCCAGCGTGCCGAAGATGATCAGCTTGCGGTGGCCCAGGGCCCACGCGACTCCCGAGCGATAGCGGGTCTCCATCCCGGTCAGGATGCGCTCGCTTCGGCTGTAGAGGGGCTGGAGCCAGGTGCGCTTGTCATGTGCCTTGCCCCGCTTGAGGACGTTGGCCGAGAGCACGGGAATCAGGGTCAGGGCCACCGCCAGGGAGGCGAAGAGGGCAAAGGCCACCACCACCGCGAGCTGCTTGTACATGACCCCGGAGATGCCTTCCATGAAGACGATGGGTAGGAAGACGGCCATCGTCGTCAGGGTGGAGGCGGTGATGGCGGTGGCCACCTCCTGGGTGCCGACGACGGCGCTCTCGACGGCGTCCGCGCCCTCCTCGCGCTTGCGAAAGACGTTCTCCAGCACCACGACGGCGTTGTCCACCAGCATGCCGACCCCCAGGGCGAGGCCGCCGAAGGTCATGATGTTCAAGGTGTAGCCGGTGAAGTAGATGAGGGCGAAGGTGGCGACGATCGAGATCGGGATCGCGGTGGCGATGACGAAGGTGGAGCGGCCCGAGCGCAGGAAGAAGAGCAGCACCACGATGGCGAGAAGGCCGCCCAGGGCGGCCGAGCTGCGCACGTTGCCGATGGCGTTGCGGATGTACTCGCTGGTGTCGATGATGGTGGTGACCTGGACGTCGGGGAAGTCCTTGCGGATCCGAGCGACCTCCGCGCGCACGCCCTGGGCAACCGCGACGGTGTTGGCCCCCGACTGCTTGTTGATCGAGAGGCGAATGCCCGGCTCGCCGTTGATCCGGGTGAGGTTGGTCACCTCCTCGACGCCGTCCTTGACCTCGGCGATGTCGCGCAGGTAGATCGGTTTGCCGTCGCGCACGGCCACGACCGTGGAGGCGACCTCGGGCGCCGTCTTGTACTCGCCCACGGTGCGCAGGAAGACGTCGAGGTTGCCCTTTTCCACCTTGCCCGCCGGCCGGTTCAGGTTCTCCTGGGCGAGGAGGCGGGTGATCCGGTCGGCCGACAGGTTGAGGGCCAGCATCTTGTCGCGGTTCAGGTTGACCTGGATCTGGCGCCGGAGGCCGCCGCGCACGTCGACCGAGGCCACGCCGGCCACCCGCTCCAGCCGCCTCTCGATGCGCTCCTCGGTGAACTCCCTGAGCTCGATCGGCCCCATGGTGGGGGAGGAGACGCCGAGGAAGAGGATCGGGAAGG
>CAZIIB010000745.1:0-1088 GCA_964539125.1 uncultured Thermoanaerobaculia bacterium
GAGCTGAGCGCCGGCTTCGGCCGCCGGGGCGCTCCGCGGGCGCACGTCCGACAGGGCCGCAGCCTCTCGGTCGGCGGTGCGCTGCGCCGCTCCGGCGGCCCAGTCTCCGGTGCCCCGGTCTGCGTGTTCAGCAGCGTGATGACCGGCGGGGAGCGCGAATTCCTCGGCATCGCGGTGACCGGCGGCGACGGCGGCTACCGCTTCGCCCTGCCCGCCGGACCCTCGCGCCAGATCGACGCCGTCTACCGGCCCGGCCAGCGCGAGCTGAGCGCCGGCGCCGAGCTGTTCACCCGGGTGCGTCCGACGTTCAAGGCGAGGCGGCGCGTCGTGCACAACAAGCGCTTCGCGCGCTTCTACGTGCACGTGCCCGCTCCCGACAACGACCGGGTGGTCGTCGTCTTGCAGGTCAAGCAGGGCAAGGGATGGCGGGCCTTCCGGCGCTGCCGCACCCGCGCCCACGGGGTCTGCCGGGTCGGCTACCGCTTCGGCCGCACGACCGTGCCGGCGACCTACCTGATGCGGGCGCAGGTGCGAAGGCAGGGCGGCTACCCCTACCTGCCGGGGAACTCCAAGCTGCTGCATCTGCGGGTGATGCCGTAGGGGAGGGATGGCTCCTGCCGGGCTCGCGGCACAGGTCGCTTCGAGCCTGGCAGCGGCCGTCCGCCACTTCAAGGCCCGCTGCGCGGGCCTCGCTTTGCGCCCTCGCTGCGCTCGGGTTCCGTGCCGCCCGCTCCGCTGCCCATCGGCTCGGCGACCTGCACCACGAGCCAGGAGGAACCGATGGACCCTGCGATCACCGAACACACCGAGGAGCTGCGCCAGCTCTGCCCGGGGCGCTTCACGAAGGTCTCCCTGCACACCCAGGCGGGGGAGATCGAGGCGCGCCTCAGCGAAGGAGGCAACTGGGAGCTGCGGATCCGCCGCGAGGAGGAGAGGACATGGCGGATGGCCTGCAGCGGGGACCTCGACAGCGGCGCCGTCACTTCCGAGCCGGTCGGGCCGTCTTTCGGGGAAGAGGCGAGGAGGCTGGGGCCGCTGGAGATCGACCCGGCGGCGCGCAAGGCGGCCGTCCACGGCAAGGACATCGT
>CAZIIB010000745.1:1098-2107 GCA_964539125.1 uncultured Thermoanaerobaculia bacterium
GACCGGGTGTTCAGCAAGAACGAGCTGCTGAAGGCGATCTGGGGCCTTGAGAGCACGACGAAGAGCCGTACCCTGGACAGCCACGCGAGCCGGTTGCGGAGCAAGCTGCGCTCGGCGGGAGCCGAGGCCCTGGTGGTCAACTGCTGGGGAGTCGGCTACAGGCTCTGGGACCGCACCGACCTGACGACGTTCCCGCCGCTCAGCCCGGTGGGGGAGGCGGCCTGATGGCCGCCGCAGAGAACAGCCGCAACTGCGAGCTCGGCCGCTACGCGGTCGAGGGCGAGGAGCGGGTGCTGGTCGGAAGGCGGGTGGACGGGATCGTCCACGTGCTCGACTGGCCGCTTCGCGGTCGAGGGCGGCGCTACCACGTCGAGTCGGGATTCGGATCGATGGGGGAGCTGGCGGTGCTGGTGGCCGAGTACCGCCGCCAGGCCGAGAGACTCGGCGCCTGCCCGATGAGCCGGGCGGCGATCGAGAGGGCGATGGCGCGCTCATGAACGACCCAAGGCGTGAGAGGAAGCCGAGCGCCAAGCAGCTGCGCTACCTGCGCCACCTCGCGGAGCGCTGCGGAGAGTCGTTCGCCTATCCGGCGAGCGTTGCGGAGGCCTCGGCGGAGATCGAGCGGCTGAAGGGACGCCGGCGGACCCCGGCGGCCGAGCGCCGGGAAGAGGTGGCCGCGGTCAGGCGGGCGATGGCGGGACGGGGCGACTAGATCGCGGTGGCGGAGTCGGGATCGGGAGGCGACTGAGCGGGGGAGCCGAACATGTCGGCGCCCGCGGGACTCCGTGAGAGGAGGCCCGAATCTCCTCACCGCAGGATGGCACGCGCCGCCCGCCCGTCAACCCCCGCAAGGGGGGTTCCCCTCCGCCCTGCGGGCTCCGGTGACGGGCGTTCGGTCGCGCGCCCTACCTGGGTTCGTCAAATCGAACCACCTCTCAAAGGAGGCCCGAAGTGCAAGACATGAACGTAGTCACCCTCACCGGCCGGTTGACCAAGGACCCCGAGTTGC
>CAZIIB010000745.1:2117-2417 GCA_964539125.1 uncultured Thermoanaerobaculia bacterium
ACGGCGGGGACCGGGGCGCCGTCTTCTACGACGTCGAGGTCTGGAACGGCACGGCGGAGAACTGCGTGCGGTTCCTCTCCAAGGGGAGCCGGGTCGCGGTCGTCGGCCGGCTGGAGCTCGACCAGTGGAAGGATGAGCACGAGATGCCGCGCCAGCGCAGCTACGTGGTCGCCACCCAGGTCAACTTCCTCGACCCGGCGCCGGCGAGCGCGGAGCGCGAGGAGGAGGCCGAGGCCGAGGCAGAGCCGGTTCCGGCAGGCGCCAGGGCCTGAACGGATCCAGCTCCACCGGGGCGTCGTC
>CAZIIB010000746.1:0-2406 GCA_964539125.1 uncultured Thermoanaerobaculia bacterium
CCAAGATCCGGCATCTCGCACTCCTCTAATCGCCGCAAGCCGTGCGGGAGGCCGCGAAGGTAGCACCAGCTCCGGGAGCTGTCAACCGCGCCGGAAAGGTGCGTCAAGCCCTTCTCCGTGTGACGTCTGCGCCTCCGGCGGACGACCCGCGAAGTGGCTCGATCGCGTCACGAAAGAGGGCCGGTTCGCACCTAGACTATGTGCACCGATCGGGTGGGGAAGGGGTCGTTGTGCGCCCTGAACCGGATCGTTGGAAGCTCCACCCGAGAGTTGGGATCTGCGAGGGGACGCCCCGGAGCGATCGCAGGCGGCTCGACCTGATGAGCGAACCGCCTCCACGCCGAAGCTGCGCCCTCGACTCGATGGAGGCTGAGATGGATCAGTGGGAACGGGAAGACACGACGACCTACAAAGTGGTGATCAACCACGAGGAGCAGTACTCGATCTGGCCCGCGGACCGGGAGAACCCTCTCGGCTGGAGCGACGTGGGCAAGACGGGCGACAAGCAGGAGTGCCTCGACTACATCGAGGAGGTGTGGACCGACATGCGCCCCCTCTCCCTGCGCAAGAAGATGGAGGAGATGGCAAAGCAGCAGGCGGAGAAGGAGGAGAGCTGACGCGCGGCGGGTCGCCGGGAGGCCGGTGGTGAGCGTGTCGATCGAAGATCGTTGGGTGAAGGTGTTCTCGCCTCGCTCGCAGGCGAGCCTTCGCCTGGTCTGTTTTCCCTACGCCGGCGGCGGAGCCTCGATCTACCGCGGGTGGGCGGACGGCTTGCCCCCGTCCGTCGAGGTGTGGGCCGTCCAGCTTCCGGGCCGCGAGAACCGGTTCCGCGAGGAGCCGTACCGGGCTCTCGAACCCCTGGCCGACGAGGCGGTCCGCGTGCTCGCCTCCCGCCTGGTTCCGCCGTTCGCCTTCTTCGGTCACAGCATGGGCGCCGTCCTGGCCTTCGAGATCGCCCGTCGCCTGCACCGGGCCGGTCTCGACCTGCCGGCGCATCTGTTCGTCTCGGGGCGTACGGCGCCGCGGACACCGAACGAGGAGGATCCGATCCACGACCTGCCTCGCCAGGAGTTCTTCGACGCCTTGCGCCGGTTCGCCGGGACACCGGAGGAGGTGCTCCAGCACGAGGAGCTGATGGCCATGCTGGAGCCGATCCTGCGGGCCGACTTCGCGGTCTCGGAGACGTACGAGTACGCGCCCGGTCCCGAGCCCCTGCCGGTTCCGATCACGGCCCTCGGGGGGGTCCACGATCAGGAGGTTCCGGTGGAGAAGCTCGAGGCGTGGGCGGAGGAGACCGACGCCGGGTTCCGGCGGTACCTGATCGAAGGGGGCCATTTCTTCATCAACGAGCGCCGAGCCCAGGTCCAGTCGATCGTCGCCCACGACCTCGCCCCCTAGAGGAGCCCTCTGCCCCCGCGGAGCGCGCGGGACCACTCTTCTCCCGTGCCCTACAATGCCTCGAGTCATGGTCCTCGACGCCGACGCTCCGCCGCTCGAGCCGCGCTGGCCCGTCGACCGGCCGAGCGAGCCGCCCAGCGGCGAGGTCCACCTCTGGCTCGCCGACCTCGACCGTCCGCCGCTTGCCCGGGAGCACCTGGCCTCTCTCCTCTCCCCGGACGAACGGGCTCGAGCGGAGCGGTTCCGCTTCGACGTCCACCGCGCGCGCTTCACCGCCGGCCGCGGCCTGCTGCGCACCCTCCTCGGCCGGTACCTGGACGCCGACCCGGCGGCGCTCGCCTTCGAGTACGGGAGCAAGGGCAAGCCGCGCCTCGCCCAGCCCGCCCGAGACCTGCGCTTCAACCTCTCCAACTCGCGCAACGCCGTGCTGATCGCCGTCTCCCGGGGGGCGGAGCTCGGGGCGGACATCGAGGCGCTCTCCGAGCTCCGCGACGCGGCCGCCCTGGTCGAGCGCTTCTTCCACCCCGCCGAGCGTCAGGTGTTCGCCCGCCTCGCGCCGGCCGAACGCCTCGCCGGCTTCTACTCCGGGTGGACCCGCAAGGAGGCCTACGTCAAGGCCCGGGGGGACGGCCTGTCGCTGCCCACCTCGTCGTTCCAGGTCGACCTCGCCCCGGGCGGCCCGGCGGCGCTCGTGCGCTTCGACCAGGAGCCCGAGGAGGTGGCGCGCTGGACCCTCACCGCGCTCGAGCCGGCGCGGGGTTACCTGGGGGCCCTGGCGGTCGAAGCGCTGGAGCGGGGCGGTCAGGAGCTCCGGTGCCACGTCTGGCGGGAGGAGCCGCAAGGCTGACGGAGAGCGCACGGGCCCGGGGGCGGCGGAATTCCAACCTCCGCGGACCGGTTCTCTGTTGTCGCTCATGAACGCTCCAAGACCCCCGATCCTCGCCCTCGCCCTGCTTCTCGCCGCGTCGGCGCCGGCCGCCTCCGCCGCCAAGCTGGCGGACCCGGACG
>CAZIIB010000747.1:0-2405 GCA_964539125.1 uncultured Thermoanaerobaculia bacterium
CCGGCCGGCACGATCACGATGGAGAGTTTTTCGATCGTCGAGGAGGCGACTCATGTCTGAGAAGAGATCGAAGCGCGACCGCGCGACCACCCGCCGCCACTTCTGCCAGGCGACGGGCCTCGCGGCCTGCGCGGTGGCCGCCGGCGGGGCCGCGGCCCTGTCCGCCGACTTCATGCGGCCCCGGGCCCTGTTCGAGCCGCCGACCAAGTTCGACGCCGGTCCGCCGGACGCCATCGGGGTGGGGCAGGTGGTCCCCAACGAGATGTTCCGCGCCTACGTGATTCGGCGCCCGGACGGATTCCGCGCCCTCTCCTCGGTCTGCACGCATCTCGGATGCATCACGCGCTACCAGCCGAGCGCAGGGATCATCGCGTGCCCGTGCCACGGCAGCCGCTACAACCTCGACGGCGAAGTGCTCGCGGGGCCCGCGCCGCGGCCGTTGCACTGGCTCGAGATGGAACTCTCGACGAAGGGAGACATCGAGGTCGACACCTCGATCGAAGTGCCCTTCGGCACGGTCTTCAAGCTCTGAGGAGGCCGGCGATGGAGCTTCCCAAAGTCGCGAGCGAGAACCGGCTCTGGCGGTCGATCTTCCGCCACGGCTTCCTGCCGACCAACCGCAACCGCGTGCTGGTGGTGATGGACAACGTCTTCCTCCATCTCCACTCGACCAAGGTGCGCCGGCGCAACCTGGAGATCACGAGCACCTACTTCCTGGGCGCCATCGCGCTGATCCTGTTCGCTCTACTGGTCGGGACCGGGCTGCTGTTGATGCTCTACTACCACCCCTCGGTCCCCCAGGCCTACTTCGACATGAAGGAGTTGCAGTTCGTCGTCGGCAACGGCGTCTTCCTGCGCAATCTCCACCGCTGGTCCGCCCACGCCATGGTGCTGGTCGTCTTCCTGCACATGCTGCGAGTCTTCTTCCACCGGGCGTTCCGGCCGCCGCGGGAGTTCAACTGGGTGGTCGGCGTGGTCCTCCTGCTCTTCACCCTGCTGCTGAGCTACACCGGCTACCTCCTGCCCTGGGACCAGCTCGCCTTCTGGGGCGTCTCGGTGGGCACCAACATGGTGCGCGCCATGCCGGTCCTCGGCGCCAAGGTGCGCTTCCTGCTCCTGGGGGGCAACATCGTCGGCGAAAACGCCCTCCTGCGTTTCTATGTCCTGCACTGCGTGCTCTTGCCCCTCGCCCTCGTCTTGGGGGTCGCCGTTCACCTGTGGCGCGTCCGTAAGGACGGGGGCGTCGCCGGCTCGGCGGGGCGCCAGCAAGCGAAGCCTGCAAAGGAGCCCAGGCCGTGAGCCGTTACGTCCTCGAACCCAACAGCGACGCCCGCGAGGTGCCGAAGCGCGTCGCGCTGATCCGCCGCGAGGAACCGGCGCGGCTCCTCGAAGACCGCAAGGAGCTGGTGACCACCGCGCCCCACCTCCTGCTGCGCGAGATCATCCTCATCGAGCTGGTCGTCGTCGTCCTGGCGCTCGTCTCGTTGCGCTTCGACGCGCCTCTCGAAGGCATCGCCGATCCCTTCCACACTCCGAACCCGGCCAAGGCCCCCTGGTACTTCGTCGGGCTGCAGGAGCTCCTGCACTACTTCCCGCCCATCGTCGCGGGGGTCCTCCTGCCGGCTCTCATGGTGATCGCCATCGTGATGATCCCGTACTTCCGCACCAACGTCGACCTGGTGGGCTTCTACGAGCGGCCCTGGAAGCGCCTTCTTGGGCTCCTGAGCGCGGCTACGGCGGCGGTCGGCGCCCTGCTCGTCTCCTACCGCGTCTGGCCGGTGTTGGTCACGACCCTGGCCGTTTACCTGTTGCTCGCTCTTCCGGCGCTGCCGTTCGTCCCGTCGCGGGTGCGCCGCCGGCTCGGGCGGGTGCCGCTCGCCGACTGGATCATGGTCTGGTTCGTCGCCACGGCAGTCGTCCTGACCTTGATCGGAATCCTGTTCCGCGGCCCCGGCTGGAGCTGGACCTGGCCCTGGCGCGAGGGAGTCTACTGATGGCCGATCCCAACGGCTCGTCCGATCCCAACGGCTCGTCCGATCGTCTCTGGCTCGGATTCGCCGTCTCGAGCGTCGTGCTGCTGGTGGTCCTGGCGGTCTCTCCGGTGAAGGACTACTTCCGCGAGTACCGCGGCTACCAGAACGGCTACCGGACGCGCCTGCTGGCCGCGGCCGGCTCCTCGAAGGAGCTCGCGGAAGCGCGCGCCGAGACGGTGGGAATCCGGCAGATCTGGATCCCGAAGCTCAACGACCACGTCGACCGGTGCACGACCTGTCATCTCGGGGTCGAGAACGCGAAGATGAAGGGTGCCCCCGAGCCGTATCGCTATCACCCTCTGACCCCCCACACCCCCGGCGACTTCGAGAAGTTCGGCTGCGTGAGCTGCCACCGGGGCCAGGGGCGGGCGA
>CAZIIB010000748.1:0-2396 GCA_964539125.1 uncultured Thermoanaerobaculia bacterium
CGCCAAGGAGCTCGACCTGCCGGTGATCGCCCTGTCCCAGCTCTCCCGCAACCCCGAGCGGCGAGGGTCGGACCGCCGGCCCCAGCTCGCCGACCTGCGCGAGAGCGGCTCGATCGAGCAGGACGCCGACCTGGTCGCGTTCATCTTCCGCGAAGAGGTCTACAAGCCGGACGATCCGGAGGTCGAGGGCCTGGCCGAGGTCATCTTCGCGAAGCACAGAAACGGCGAGACCGGCACCATCGAGCTCGCGTTCCTGGGCGAGATCACAACCTTCAAGAACCTCGACCGGCACCATGGCTCCGACCCGAACCTCAATTGAGCCGGGCGAGGAGGCGGGGGCCGAGGCCCCGGCCCGCGGGGCGGATCGACTCCGCTCCGCTCCCGGCCGCCTCTCCGGGCCCGAGCCCAACCACCCTCTGCTCGAAGTGCATCGCCCGGCCTGGGCCGAGATCGACCTCGACGCCCTGGTCGCCAACCTGGCGACACTCCGCGGCGTCCTGGGGGAGGCCCGAATCCTGGCGGTCATCAAGGCGGACGCCTACGGGCACGGGGCGCCCGAGGTGAGCCTGGCGCTCGAGGCGGCCGGGGTCGACCTGCTGGGCGCCGCGCTCCTCGAAGAGGGGGCGGAGGTCCGCCGCGCCGGCGTCCGCTCGCCGATCCTGGTCCTCGGCGTGGCGCAGAGCGAGCAGCTCCCGTTCTACCGGCGCTACCGCCTGACCCCGGTGATCTCCGGCCTCGATCAGCTCGTCATGTGGCGCGACTGGCTCGCCGGACCGGGCGGTTACGTGCAGCCGGTCCACCTCCAGGTCGACACCGGGATGACCCGCCTGGGGATCGGCGAAGCGGAGCTCGGCACCGCCCTCGAGATCCTCCGCGCCAGCCCGCACCTGGAGCTCGCGGGGCTGCTCTCCCATCTCGCCGAGGCCGACCTCCTGGAGAGCCCACGCAACGCCGAGCAGGAGCGGCGCTTCGCGCGGGCGGTGGAGGCCCTGACGAGCGACGAGCGGCGGAGCACCCTGGTCCACCTGGCCAACAGCGCGGCGGCCCTGCATCAGCCCGGGAGCCGCCACGACCTGGTACGCCTGGGGCTCGCGCTCTTCGGACAGGACCCGGCCGGCCGGATTCCGGGCCTGGAACCGGTGATGTCGGTCAAGACCCGCACCGTGCTGGTCCGGGAGATCGGACCGGGCACGCGGGTGAGCTACGGCGGCCGCTGGACCGCTTCGCGGCCGAGCCGGATCGGGGTGCTGCCCGTGGGCTACGCCGACGGCTACGCCTGGCGGCTCACCGGCAAGGCCGAGGCCCTGGTGCGGGGCCGGCGGGTCCCGGTGATCGGGGCGGTGAGCATGGACATGATCTTCGTCGACCTGACCGACCTCCCCGGCGAGCCGGTGGGCACGGGGGAGGAGGTGGTCCTCCTCGGCGCCCAGGGAGACGAGCGGATTCCGGTCACCGAGCTCGCCGAGAAGGAGGGCACGATCCCGTACGAGCTCCTCTGCCTGCTCGGCCTGCGCCTCGCCCGGCATTACGTGGGCGGGGGCGGGAACGGCACCGTCCGGACCCGCTTCGACGGAGGCCTGAGGTGAAGGGGCTGCCGGCGTTTCTCGAGCGACCGATCACCGAGGTCGGGCGCTTCTTCATCGTGCTGTGGCGGGTCTTCGCCTGGACGCCGAGGCGGCCGTACGACCTGCGCCAGCTCCTGCGCCAGATGGTGCGGGTGGGCGTGGACTCGGTGCCGGTGATCCTCCTCACGGCTCTCTTCACCGGTGCGGTGCTGGCCCTCCAGTCCTACTCGGTGCTCGTGCGGTTCAACGCCGAGAGCTTCGTCGGCTCGCTCGTCGGTCTCTCCCTGGTGCTCGAGCTCTCGCCGGTCATCGGGGGCCTGATCATCGCCGGCCGAGTGGGCTCGTCCATGGGCGCCGAGATCGGCACCATGCGGGTGACCGAGCAGATCGACGCCCTGGAGGTCATGGCCACCGACCCGATCCACTACCTGATGGTGCCGCGGGTCTGGGCCCTGGTGGCGATGCTCCCCATGCTGGTGCTCCTGGGAGACGCCATCGGCATCGCCGGCGGCTACCTGGTGGCGGTCACCCTGATGGGCTCGAACCCGGTCGTCTACATCGAGAACACGTTCCAGTACATGGATGTCTGGGACCTCTTCCAGGGCCTGGTCAAAGCCTGGTTCTTCGGCCTTCTCGTCGGGGTGATCGGATGCCAGAAGGGCTTCGACACCACCGGCGGGGCGGAGGGCGTGGGGCGCGCCACGACCTCGGCGGTGGTGACGGCGTCGATCGCCATCCTGATCTCGGACTTCTTCGTCACCAAGGTGCTCAAGTGAGCGAGAGCTTGCACCAGACCGCTCCCGGGCCAGGACCCGACGCCTACGCCGAGGC
>CAZIIB010000749.1:0-2392 GCA_964539125.1 uncultured Thermoanaerobaculia bacterium
CACCAAGGCCCTGGCGAACGTCACGAGCGGCGACGACGTCCAGGTGGCCTCGGGCCTCTACGACGCCGCCCTGGGCGAATCCTTCCCCCTGGCGCTCCAGGACGGCGTCGCCATCCAGGGCGCCGGCAAGGCCACCACGACCCTCTCGTCCCCCGCCGGCAGCCCGGTCTTCGAGAACGTCGACACGCCGCTGGGCGCGGACACCGAGCTCTCCGGCTTCACGCTGACCCACGACGACGCATCGACCTCCGCGCCCCTGGTTCATCTCGAGCCGATCGCGGTGGACATGGCCCCGGTCCTCGACGGCAACGCGTTCGTGGCGGCCCACGCCAATGACGACGGCATCTATGTCGACACCGACCCCTCGTCCACGGCGGCCCGCTCCTTCACCGCCACGATCAGCAACAACACGTTCGACGGCTTGAACCAGGCAATCTTGCTCTCGGCGAGGCTCAGCAACAGCGCGGGCGGAAGCGAGATCTTCTCCCCCACGGTCTCTGGCAACACCTTCACGAACGACCTGTACGCGGTCTACGTCACGCTGAACCACTCGAAAGCCTACTCGCTCGAAGATTCGACCCGCATCGTCGACAACGTGGCGACCGGCTCCCGCAACATCGACATCTACTACTACGCCGACTTCGACTCCGGCAACGCGTCCTCCCAGCCGCTCATCTCGGGCAACAGCTTCACGGGCTCCAACCAGGACAGCATCTTGATCTCGTACGAGACCCTGGGCGCCGGGGTTCCCTCGGTCTCCGGGATCGGCGGCGCGACCGCCTCGCCAACGATCACCAACAACACGATCCAGGACGCGGGCGGCGACGGGATCGAGGTCTACTACTCCAAGGCCGTGAGCTCCCTGGTCGCCCAGGCCGACGTCAGCGGCAACAAGGTCATCGGCCCCAAGGCGAGCGGTATCAACGTCCACATCGAACGGGAGTTCTCGCCGCAGGGCGACGCCACCGACCTCGACTTCGCCATCACCAACAACACCGTGATCGACGCGGTGGGGGGCGGGATCGTCATGAGGGCACCGTCGCTCTCGGGTGATCCGAACCTCGGCGATGCCACCGTGACCATCGCCGGCAACGTGGTCGACGACCCGGGCGGAATCGGGATCGACGACGAGTGGACCTACGACGGCTCCGGACACCGGACCGTGAGTCGGGTCATCTCCGGCAACACCGTGACCCACGGCAACGGCTCCGACGGCATCTACGCCTATGGCACCGACCAGTCCGGCTTCGACGCTGCGAACCTCGACGTCCACGACAACCTCGTCGACGTGGGCTTCGGCAACGGAATCCACGTCCACCACGACGAGTGGCTGGCGGCGAGCCAGGTCCTGGCGAGCTGCAACACGGTGACCCACAATGCCGTGGGCTTCGCGGTGTCGGGCAGCTCCGAGTTTGGCAACAAGGCGCCGGACCTGGGCGGCGACGGCAGCGGCTCGCCGGGTCTCAACTCCCTCCACGACAACACGACCGACCTGGCGGCCCAGGCCGTCGGCATCTCCGCCCAGAGCAACTGGTGGGGGACGACCAGCGTTCCGACCATCTTGAGCCACATCGGCGGGTCCTACGCCGGCGGCGTGGACTTCTCCAACTTCCTGTCGGCCCCGCCCGGCGTCGCCGTGGCCAACGACCTGACCGCATCGCTCGCGGGCGGCGTCATCACCTACACGGCGACCCTCGAGGGGACCGGCCAGTGCGGCTGCGCCAGCAGCACCTTCACGGCGCCGACGCCGGACCACACGACCATCGTGCCCGACTCGGTGACGGTCTCCGGGGCGATCGGCCCCTCGGTCCAGGGCGAGGATCCGGTCGACGTCCTGGTGGGCGAGCTCGGCGCGGGGGAGATGGTGACCGTGAGCTGGATGGTGCAGCTCGACTCCGGGTACCACGGTGACGTCTCGGAGCAGGCGAGCTTCGGCTGCACCCAGCTCGCCGCGGCCGTGGCGAGCGACGATCCGTCGACGCCGGCGGCGGCCGATCCGACCGTGATCAGCGCCGCCTCGGTGGTCGAGGTGCCGACCCTGCAGACGGAGGGTCTCGCGACGATGATCGTGCTGCTCTTCCTGGCCGGCTGGCTGCTGGTCGAGCGCCGGCGCCGGGCGACCTCGTAGCCGGGTCGCCGGAGGTTCCAGGAGGGTCGTACGGCTGGTAGACTCGTCGCCCTTCCGATGCGCAGATCTCTCCGCTGTCTCGCCGTCCTCCCGCTGGTTCCACTCCTCGGGGCCCTCGCCGGCTGTGGCGGCTCGTCGCGGCCCAACGTGCTCCTGGTGACCTTCGACACCACGCGCTGGGACCACATGGGCTACGCCACCGGGAAGAAGGGCCTGACCCCCATGCTCGACGCCATGGCCGCCCGGGGCACCTGGTTCTCCGAC
>CAZIIB010000750.1:0-2392 GCA_964539125.1 uncultured Thermoanaerobaculia bacterium
CCGGGCAAACGCCACCACGTCGATCTGGTGGGAGGTGCGGCTCTTCGCGTCGTGGACCACGCCGGAGCCGACCTCGCCGATCTCTCCACCGAGGGTCTCGGAGCCGGCGAACCGCAGCGTCCACCGCCGGGCGAGCTCCTCGAAGTGCGGCCCGAGAATCGACGCCTCGAAGGTCGGGCGAGCCGCGGCCCATACGGCTCCGGCCCGGCCCGGCCGCTCGAGCTGCGCCCAGGCCGGGCGGACGATGGCATGGTAGAAGCGGATGATCGGCTCGACGATCTGCCACGTCGGCCGCCTGGGCCGAAAGACGTCCTCTCGCTTCACCAGGTACCCGGCGTCCTCGAGCACGGTCAGCGGATGGCCGATGTCGGTGCTCCTACGCCCCAGAGCCCCGGCGATCGCACCCCGCGTCGTCCTTCCCTCGGCGATCGCGGCCAGCACCGAGTGGTAGAGCGCCGTGTCCCGGAGCTCGGGGTCCTCGGCCAGCAGGTAGCGCCCCTCGCGGAAGAGCGGCACGGCCGGATTGAGCACCGTCCTCGCGACCCAGTCGTCGAAGTCCTCCGGCCCCGCGGGCGCATCGCCGGAGACCAGCTCTCGCCGGTAGGCGGGCGTTCCTCCCACCACCGCGTGGACCCGCAGAGCCAGCTCAGGAGAACGCTCGAGCCCCCAGAAGGCGGCGGCCTGGCGAAAGTCGAAGCTGTGGATCCTCAGGTCGAGGCCCGCGCGCCCCCGGAGCGGTGCCTCTCCGGCCAGGAGCCGGCCCATGAAGCTCAGGGCCGAGCCGCAGAGGATGAGCCGCGTCCGATTCCCGAGCCGCGCCTTCGACCGCGGCGCGAAGGCCCCTTGGAGGATCGAAGGCAAAGCCGGCACCGCCCGGGCCAGGTAGGGGAACTCGTCCAGGACGACAACGGCGGGGCCCTCGTTGCCCAGCGACATCAGGGCGTCGACGGCCTCCGACCAGTCGGCGAAGGACAGAGGAGCCGGCGCGCCGAGGTAGGCCGCGAGCTCCGCTCCGAGACGCCGCCGGGCATCACCCTCGGCCGCCTCCAGAGCACCGTGGTAGAAGCCGCCGGTCGCCTCGCACAGAAGCTGGAGCAGGAGGGACTTGCCCTGCCGCCGCCGCCCCGAGACCACGCCCAGAGTCGCCTCGGCCGTGGCGTCGGTGGCGAACCGAGCGAGGGCCTCCCACTCCCACTCGCGGTCGAAAAGCTCTGCGGGGCGGTTCACGCCACGGAATATAGAGGCGTAGTTATAATAAGTCAACCTCTATATGCGCTCGCGGACAACGCCCGCCTCACTCCACCAGGTCCACCCGCAGCCGCCCGCACCCGAAGGTGGTGTTCTTACCAAGCTGGAGGATCTCGGCGGCGCGGAGGATGTGGACGAAGGCCGCGGCCTCGGGGCCGTAGACCAGGCGCCCGACGGAGCCACCGAGATCGAGGTGGGCACGGGACCGTCGGGAGAAGTGCGAGCCCTCGGTGGCCTGGAGGCCTTGCTCGAGAAGCGGCACGCGAGCGGCCTCGGCCTCGACGACGCTCCGCACCTCCGGGGCGAGGGCGGGGCTCGCCGTGTCTCCGTAGAGACCTGAGAAGCGGTCGAGCGTGCTCTTGACCAGGATCTCGAACGGCACCGGCCGCTCGCGGGGAATCGGTTTTCCCTTCGAGAGCAGGTGCGTCGGGCTCAAGAGCTCCACGGCCACCGGCCGAGGCGCGACGAAAACCTCTGGAGCCAGCCCCAGGAGATCGGGCGTAAGGTCCGCCGAAACCCTCGTGAGATCTCCCTTGGCGAGCGCCTCGTTCCCACGGTCCGGCCGGAGGCGCCGGATCGTCCCCAGGCGGAGCCCGGCGAGGTCCCGCGGGCCGTCGCCTCCCAGGCAGCGCCCGAGGCCGGCGAGCACCCACGCATAGTGGTGCCAGGCGGGACCGTAGAGCGTGATCTCGACCACCGTTGGATCGCCCCCGCCCCTCGTCTCCGGGACGTAGACGGCGAACGGCGGCCGGCGGGTGAGGCTCGCCGCAAAGAGCACTCCGTACGGACACTCGTCGGCCAGTCGGCAGAGCTCGCCCGGCGCCTCTCCCGGCGCAGGACGGTCCTTGCCCTTGGGATCGCAACGGGGCTCTCCGAAAGGGCAGAACGCGTCCACCAGGGCTTTGCCCAGGGCGCCGCGCAAGCGGCCAGGCGCGGGCGCTGCAACGGCGCCCGGAGTTCCCGCGAGCCTCTCGATCTCGATCTCGAGCCGAAGGTACGTAGGTAGCTGATCGATCACGTTTCAAATCCCCCGAAGGGTCCCTCGCCGATTTCAACGGCGGGGTCATCTTCGGTCGCAACTGCAACCACCTGAGTCGCAATCCCCCGAAGGGTCCCTCGCCGATTTCCACGGACCACATGGACG
>CAZIIB010000751.1:0-2389 GCA_964539125.1 uncultured Thermoanaerobaculia bacterium
CGGGTCAGAATGGTCATGCTGGTCCATGCGCCGGCGCGATACGTCAGCAGCGTGTTGACCGATTACAAGTACATTTACCGGCTGAATCCCTCGATCACGGAGAGCGAGATTCTTCCCTCCCCGCGCAGCGGAACGGTCCGGGTAAAAACCCGCATGCAAGGCTGCATTCTTTTCTTCTGCCGGGATATCGATCGCGTGGAAGAGGTGCGCGAAGTGAATGCGGGACATCTGCAGGCCGTCATTATTCCGGAACAGAGCGACTTCACATCCGGCTCGGCTGACTGGCGCATCCAGCCGGTCGGGGATAACAGCCGGATTATCTACGAGGCGCAGGTGACGCCTGCATTTTTTATCCCGCCGGTTATCGGCAGTTACTTCGTCAAGCGGACGTTCGCCGAGACCGTCATCACCAGCTTCGCGAGGCTTGAATGCATCGCACGCATCAGGGCGGGACTGGATACCCGTTCGCGACTGCGCCTCGCCGATGCCTCGTTCGGCGATACGGATATCGATGCCATTCAGTCGGCGGTGCTGGCCGGCGAGGACCCCTCGGCCCATGGTTTGCCCACAAGCGCAGGAGCGGGATGCGCCGGAAGCTGCGACCAACCCGGCAGCGGTTGCTGAGCATGAAATATCGTCGCGCCATCGGCGGCATTTTGGTCGCCCTGCTGGCCGGCTGTGCGTCCCGGCAACCGATCAGTTACCACCAGGACGTTTACCCGATCCTGGAAACCAACTGCCTTGCATGCCACAGACCGCCCGATGGCGAGGGCTACCTGAAGACACATCTCAGCATGGAAAGCTACCGGAGCCTGATGCAGGGCACCCTCTACGGTCCGGTGATCATCCCCGGCGACAGCCGCAAGAGCATCCTGAATATGCTGGTAGAAGGACGCGCGGATGCCTCCCTGCGCATGCCGCACCAAAGGGATACGCCCCTCACCGCAGAGGAAATCGAGATTCTGCGACTGTGGGTCAACCAGGGGGCGCGGGATAACTGAGTCTTACATACACAAAGGTAGAATATACCCGTAGTTCTGCGAACCGCAGTGGATAGCCTGTACCTCTCCTATGCCGGTGACCTGAACCCCGAAATGCAGGAGACGCTGGAAACATTCAATTTACAGGCGCAATCCGAGCCCCCAAAAGAACAAGCCAAGGCGGTATTGTGCCTTGCGAATCTCCTGTCCGATGTTCTGATTCAACCTCCGAAGATAACTCATTGTAATCGTGATAACCTGCCCCGGTATATCGGATAACCGGGAGCAACCTGTAATACACAGCTATCTCGCCCTGCTCCACCCAGAAGCAGGCAAAGCGGGTCATGCCGGTCACATGGAAGGCATTGTGGTCCGAGAAGTTCAGGCACCAGAGGTTATTGATGTGCAGACCGGTATCCAGTTGTTTCAGAATATCATCGCTGCTCAACTCACCCGTAGCCAGTTCCAGCGAACCGGGGAATTCGTAATCGGCATTGGTCACGCTATCGTATTCCATCGCGCTGCGGGAACTGACCAGGCAGTCCTGGTAACGACCATCCCTGATCAGCTGGACATGGTCCGGTTTGATAAAACCACTGCCAGTAAAGATTGGGGCCAGTCCCCGGGCATGATGTTCACGAAATGATATCGACACGCCCGGTGTACGATATTCCGGGCATTCAACAGACCCCATCTAATATTAGTATCTTCTGATATAACTGCCTCCGATTTGATGTCGCTCAATAACTGGCACTCTTTCCAGGTGTATTGTTTTACTGTTGGTTATCCGAGGTAATCGAAGCCCATCAAGGGGCATCGCGAGTTTTTGCTGTGGCGGCATAAGTGAATTCTTTCGATAAAAAAACTGGAACGAGCAGAGATCTAAGAAGAATCGCAGATCGACGTAGACAGGAGCTCGCGTGGCCTAATGAACGCCGAGTCCGACCAGACCGACGCTTGAACAATATCTCAGTTGAGTGGATCCCTCTTGATGAAGTCAAGACTCATCCAAGCACACGGGGTGCATTTTGCAGCATCAACAGAAAGGGTAAGAAAGCGGTGCAGTTGCGTGAAAAAGACACAGGACAGAAAGAACCATCAAGACAAACACGATGTGAGAAGGATCGAGCGCAAATTAAGTCTTGGGGATTTAATATCTTCAAGCGTACTCAGAGAGCGGATGTTGAAGAAAGAACAATAACTGACCGACGTTCAAAAAACATTAAGCAGCCATTTAATCGGCGTGTGCGGCCTGATCGTCGCTTAAACAATATCTCAATCGAATGGATTACATTTGAATAAGCTGCACTTTGTCCGCAGCAAATCGAAGAATGTATTTATTGCCTGATGCACCCCTTAACCAAAGGGCAACCAATTCGCGACATTGAATCTTGGATACTTCAATTGTC
>CAZIIB010000752.1:0-1248 GCA_964539125.1 uncultured Thermoanaerobaculia bacterium
GGTGGTCCGCGCGCGAGCCCCGTCGTGGGCCTTCGGGCGACGCGCCCCGAGCGCGGACGAACGGCGGGCGCTCCGAGAGCAGGGCGGCCAGGAGCGCCGCCTCCCGTTCCACGCCGCGCCGCGCACCCTCCAGGAGCAGTCGGCCGAGGCGCGGGTGAACCGGCATCCGGGCCAGGAGCCGCCCGGTCTCGGTGACGCCCCGGGGGTCGGCGGCGCCCAGCAGCTCCAGGAGCTCCCGGGCGCGCGTCAGGGCCTCGGGCCGCGGCGGGTCGAGCCAGGGGAAGGCCGCCGGATCGGCCTCGCCCCAGGCGAGGAGCTCGAGGACGGCTCCCGCAAGATCGACCCGCGCCACCTCGGGAGCGTCGCGCTCGGGCAGGGCGGCGTCCTCGATCTCCGGCCACAGGCGCAGGCAGACGCCCGGCTCGATCCGGCCGGCGCGCCCGGTCCGCTGGTCGGCCGAGGCGCGACTGATCCGCCCCAGCTCCAGGCGGTCGAGGCCGGAGGCCGGGTCGTACCGAAGCGTTCGGGCGAGGCCCGTGTCGACGACGCCGGTCACGCCTTCCACGGTGACCGAGCTCTCGGCCACGTTGGTGGCCAGGATCACCTTGCGCCGAGGGCCCGGGCGGAGGACCGCGTCCTGTTCCGCCAGGGGCAGGCCGCCGTGGAGGCGGAGCAACGCCAGGTCGTGGCGGCGGGCGAGGGGCTCGAGGGCGTCTTCGGCCGCCCGGATCTCTCCGACTCCGGGCAGGAAGACCAGGAGGTCGCCCCCGGTGGCGGCCAGGAGCTCCCGCACGCCGTCCGTCACCGCTCTGGCCAGCGACCGTGGATCTCGCTCGACCGGCCGCTTCACGTGCCGTACCTCGACCGGGTGGAGCCGACCGCGGGTCTCGACCACCGGACAGCCGCCGAGAAACGCCGCCACCGGGCCGGGGTCGAGGGTGGCGGACATGGCGACGATCCCGAGGTCCGGGCGGACCTCGTCCCGCACCCGGCGGGCCATCCCCAGGGCGAGGTCCGCCTGGAGGCTGCGCTCGTGGATCTCGTCGAAGATCAGCGCGCCGACGCAATCGAGGAAGGGATCGTCCTGGAGCCGGCGAACGAGGATGCCCTCGGTGAGGTAGACGAGGCGGGTCCTCCCGCCCGCCCGGCGGTCGAAGCGCACCTGGTAGCCGACCTGGCCGCCGAGCTCCCAACCCCGCTCCTCGGCGACCCGGCGGGCGGCGGCCCGGGCAGCCAGGCGCCGGGGCT
>CAZIIB010000752.1:1258-2388 GCA_964539125.1 uncultured Thermoanaerobaculia bacterium
CTGCGAGCTCGGGGGCGAGCAGCGCCGGCGGCACCCGGGTGGTCTTGCCCGAGCCCGTCGGCGCCCGGAGCACCACCGCCCCCGACTCGCGGAGGGCGCCGGTGATCTCGGGTAGGACAGTGTCGACGGGGAGGGGAGACAGGGGACGCACCATGCGCCCCCGAGTCTCCCACGGCGAGGAGGCTCGTCAGTCCCTCGCGCCGCTCCGGGCCCCACTCCGGGTCGGGTCGGGCGAGGGGAGCGTCCAGGCGAAGAGATCTTCCTCGCCAGGCGGGCGGCGGCGCGGCCGGGTCGTCTCCCACAGGGCTTCGGCGCCCGGCACGGAGAGCGTCGCCGAGCCGTCCGCAAGCCGTCGGTAGGCGAGGGGCGATCCGGTCAGGGGATCCGGACCCTTGCCGCCCTGCAGGCCGCCGAGCGAGTCCGGGTAGCGCCCCGTTCGCAGGCCTTCCTCCGCGAGCTGGAGAGCGAGTCGCGCGAGCCGGTCCATCGACTCGGTCCCCTTGAACTCGCCGGCGGTCGAGCCGAAGTCCGCGACGAGGTGGAGATGGGGGTCGGCGAGGGGCGGCTCCGGCTTCGGCGGCGCGAAGAGTCCGGCCCGGGAGCGGAGCTCGGCGTAGCTCGACCCCGGGAAGGCGGCCGCGACCCGGGTATACGCCTCGAGCCCGCGGGCGACGTAGGCCTCGCCCATGGGCGAGGCGTAGGCGGCTGCGCTGTCCTTCTCCAGATAGGCGGTCACCTCTTCGGCTCCGGGACCCGGGGGCCGTGCCCAGAAGAGGATCGCGCCCTCCGCCCCCACCGCCTCGCGGAAACGCTGGGCGAAGCGGGCCGTGGGCAGCGAGGCGCGCAGGCGCTCGAGGTTGGACTGGTCACCGGCGCCGGCGGCCAGGAGCGCGCGGATCGCCCGGTATTGACGCCGGGCCTCGGCGTGGCCCACGACCTGGAAGACCAGTGGCGGCTCGCCCTGGATCGATCGGGCGAGCGCACCGAGACCCTCGACGGCGCGCACGGCGGCCTCCCGATCTCCGTCGGCCGCCGCGACGCGGGCCTCGGCGAGGAGGACGTCCCCGGCCTTCAAGTACGTGAGGAGGTTCGGAATCGGCATGTCCGGCCCTTGGTCGTAGGCGAGGTCG
>CAZIIB010000753.1:0-2384 GCA_964539125.1 uncultured Thermoanaerobaculia bacterium
CGGCCAACGCGGTCGCGTAGGGCGCGATGACGAGCTCGTCGGCCAGCCCCCGCTTGAGCCCCAAGCCCGGTACGCCGAACTCCTTGTACTGGTAGTTGCCGAACCGGTCGGTCAGATCGTAGGCGGACTCGGAGACTCCCCACGGAACCCGGCGCTCGCGCCCGTACTTGACCTGCTTCCTGACGACCATGCGGCAGCTCCGGTCGAGGAGCGTGCCCGGGTACGTCCTCATCAGGAGGAGAGGCATCAGGTACTCGAACATCGTCGCGCTCCACGAGACGAGCGTCGGGACGCCCCGCACGCTGACGACGAGCCGGCCCAGGTGGAACCAATGGCTCTGCGGAACGTCGCCCTTGGCGATGGCGAAGAAGCTCGCCAGGCGGGCCTCCGAGGCCAGGAGGTCGTAGTAGGCGTCGTCCGCTCGTCCCGGCCCGCCGGCGTCGGCCAGGCGATAGCCCAGGGAGAAGAGCTGACGGCGTCGGTCGTAGAGGAACCCGAAGCGCATCCCGTCCGCCAGGGCCGCCGCGCGCCGGGCGACATCGGACAACCGTGCGGCCAGCTCCGGCCGCGCCGCGGCCGACTGGCGGCAGCCTTCTCCCACGGTGATCAGCGCGCCCGCGAGGTTGCCGCTGTCCACCGTGGACACGTAGCGCGGCAGGAGCGGCGAGAGGGTCTGCGTGTCGTACCAGTTCAGGAGGTGCCCCCGGTAGCGCTCCAGCCCTTCGACCGTGGTCAGCGTCCGGTCGAGTCGCTCGACCATCGCGTCGGCCGGCAGCAGGCCCAGGTCGTGGGCCGCCAGGGTGGCGAGGAGGCCCAGGCCGATGTTGGTCGGCGAGGTCCGGTGGGCCACCGGCGGCGTTCGGTCTTCCTGCAGGTTGTCGGGCGGGAGCCAGTGGTCCTCGGGGCCGGCCAGGGTCTCGAAGTAAGCCCAGGTCTTGCGCGCCACCGCCGTCAGGAGCCCTCGGTCCTCCGGAGACAGCTCCTGACGGCGCGGCACGGTGGCCCGGCTGAGCCAGTACGCGCAGGCGGGCGCCGCAGCCCACAAGGCGAGGAACGGCAGGGCCAGCGGGAGAGCGCCCGGGCGGACGGCGGCGACCAGGGCGAGGAGCGCGACGGCCGCGATCGGGCTGGCGGCCATGGCGACGAAGAAGGATCGGATGCCCTCCCGCAAGAGGCCGGCGGCCCGTGCCGCCTGTGTGGCCGCGGTCTCCCACTCGAGAAGGCGCCGGTGCGTGAGGACGAGCCGGACGAGCGTCAGGGTGACGGCACGCACCATCTCCCAGGCCTGGAACGGCAAGAAGACGAGCGTCAAGAGCGCCTGCCCGAAGGCGGTGCCCAGATCCTCCGCGAGGCCTCGCAGGTGGACGCGGGCGGGCTCGAGCGCGGGGCGCCGCTCGAGGAGGTGGAAGAGCGAGGTGACGAGCGGGAAGGCGACGACCGCGAGGCCGCCCAGGGTCCAGACCAGGGGGCGCCCCGGCAGGATGGTCCACGCGGCCGCGAAGAAGGCGAGCAGAGCGGGTGCGAGGAGGCTGCGCCGGAGGTTGTCGAGGATCTTCCATTGACTGATGAGCGGCAGGCGATTCCTCGCGAAGCCTTGCGGTGTCGGGACCACCGGGAAGAGCCAGGCGAGGATCTGCCAGTCGCCGCGCACCCAGCGCTGTTGCCGCCGCGCGTGCGCGAGGACGTTGGCAGGGTAGTCGTCGACCACCTCGACGTCGGAGACCAGGCCGGTGCGCGCGTACAGCCCCTCGAAGAGATCGTGCGACAGCAGCGCGTTCTCGGGCACACGCCAGCCGACGGTCGCCTGGAAGGCGTCGACGTCGTACAGCCCCTTGCCGGTGAAGATCCCCGTGCCGAACAGGTCCTGGTAGGTGTCCGAGACCGCCGTCGTATAGGGGTCGACGCCGGTGTGCCCGGCATACATCCGCGCGAACAGCGACCCGGCGGCGCTCGCCAGGTTGACGCTCACGCGCGGTTGGAGGATGCCGTAGCCCTCCGTGACCCTGCGCTGGGCGACGTCGACCACGGGCCGGTTGAGCGGGTGAGCGAGGATCCCGATCAGAGTCCTCGCGACGCCCCTCGGGAGTCGCGTGTCGGCGTCCAGGGTGAGGACGTAGCGCACCTTCGGGAGGATCGACAGGTCTCCGACCTGGACCGAGAACCCGGTGTCGGCAGGGGAACGCAGCAATCGGTTGAGCTCCTCGAGCTTCCCGCGCTTGCGCTCCCAGCCCATGAAGACGCCCTGCTTCGGGTTCCAGCGGCGATCGCGGTGGAACAGGTAGAAACGGTCGTCTCCCTCGGGCGCGTACCGGCGGTTGAGCCCCTCGACCCCGGCCACCGCCGCGGCCAGGATCTCGTCGTCCCCGGCGACCGCGAGCGTCGGC
>CAZIIB010000754.1:0-2384 GCA_964539125.1 uncultured Thermoanaerobaculia bacterium
CTCGATTCCGGACCGTGCCTGCGCCCAGGGTGCGGCCCGGCAGGATGGAAAGCGATGTCGTTTTGCCACAGCCGGAGGGTCCCACCAGCATGAGCAGCTCGCCCTGACGAACGGTGAGATCGACGCCGCGCAGGGCACGGACTCGCGCGGGCCCTTTGCCATAGGTTTTCGTCAGACCGCGACACCGAACGGCAACGGTTTCGCTCGGATCCATGTCAAATCGCTTTGGGGCGCTTGGAATAGCTCGGCGCCGGGTAATTGTTGGTAAACCGTCTTGCGGTCGCCACGCTTTTTCAGCCGGCCCGCTGCTGCCGGGTTTCGGCAGGCGACGTCGGCTGCTTCGGCAGGCGGATCTGAAACCGTGTCCGGCCTGCGGCCGAAACCACGTTGACGGTCCCGTCATGGGCTTCGACAATGGATTTGACGATGGCCAGTCCGAGGCCGGTACCGCTACCGTCACGCTGCCTTGACGGATCGAGGCGATAGAAGCGGTCGAACAGCTTCGGAATGTGTTCGGGTGGTATCTCCGTGCCGGGATTTTCGATCACAATGCTAATGTCATCTTCGTTCACTGCGTCAAGCTCCACGTGTACCGTTTCGCCAGCCGGCGTATGTCGGATGGCGTTAGACAGGAGATTGCCCAGCGCGCGCTGCAACATCGGCCGGTCAGCCGGGGCCGTGGCGGTGCCCTCCAATGCTAGGGCGACGCCGCGTTCTTCCGCCCAGCCATCGTAATACTCGAACAGCACCTGTACTTCCTTGGCCAGATCGAGATCGGCGACGTTTTTCTTTCGCGGGCGATTGTCCGCCTGCGCCAGAAACAGCATGTCGCTGACCATCTGCGCCATGCACTCATATTCCTCCATGTTCGAGTAGAGTATCTCCCGGTACTCGTCAATGGTGCGTGCCTGGGATAGCGCCACCTGGGTCTGGGTCACCAGGTTCGTTATAGGCGTGCGCAGCTCATGGGCGATGTCGGCGTTGAAATCCGAGAGTCGGCGAAATGCTTCATCTACGCGCTGCAGCATCCCGTTGAATGCGATGGCGAGATCCGAGAGTTCGCCGGGCACAGCGTCGGGGGACAGACGGGTGTTCAACTCGTTGGCGCTGATGCGGCGGATACGTGCGACAATGTCACGCAGTGGCGCATGGCCTTGCCGTACCGCGATCCAGCCCATCAGGGTCATGATGCCGATACTGGTGCCAATCATCAGCCACAACGTCCTGCGGAAGTGTTCGAGAAACCGAAGGTGATAATCGATCTGTACGGCGATAGCCATCGTGTAGGGCTGGCTGGCTGTGGATGAGCGCTTACCCAGCTGCCGGAGCAGCACGCGGTAGCTGTGACCTGTGTCGCTCCACTGACGTATGTAGGTATTGCCTGCCTCCGCGCCGGATGAGCGCACGACGGTGGAAAGATTAGGTCCCTGGCTCGTATAGACCGGTCGTTTGTCCTCGTCGAAGATGTACAGAGACGCCCGGTGATGACCCACGAGGATGTCTGCGAATCTGCGCTCGACGGACGTGAGGTCGTCGGCGGATCGGGCGCCGGACAGCGCGGCCTCTACGGCGCGTGCGATCACCGTGAGTTCGGCGACATCGCCTGCTTCAAAATGGTTCTCCGTTGACCGGTTGATGACCCAGCCAAACACGGCCAGGATGATGCCTGCTGTGGCGCTGAACAGCAGGGTCAGGCGCAGTGTCAGTGAAGGAGGGCGCATGAGCCGGTCAGGCCCCGCCCGAGCTGTCGAGCATGTACCCCATGCCACGCACAGTTTGGATAAGCTTGTGTTCGAATGTATCGTCGATCTTGGCGCGCAGGCGCCGGATAGCAACGTCAATGACGTTGGTGTCGCTGTCAAAGTTCATGTCCCAGACCTGCGAGGCGATCAGGGATCGGGGCAGTACCTCGTCCTGGTGACGTATCAGCAGCTCCAGCAGCGCGAATTCCTTCGCGGTGAGAGGAATCCGCTGTCCGGAACGCGTGACACGCCGGCGCATCAGATCCAGTTCGAGATCGGCGACCGTCAGGGTTGTTTCGGTGGCCGGAGCGACGCCGCGCCGCAGCAGAGCGCGAACCCGCGCCAGCAATTCGGGGAAGGCGAAGGGTTTGACCAGATAATCATCAGCACCGAGTTCCAGTCCCTTGACGCGATCTTCCACGCTATCGCGCGCGGTGAGAAACAGCACCGGGACGTGCCTGCCCGCGTCGCGCAACCAATTTAGGATGCGCCAGCCATCGACGTCCGGCAGCATGACATCGAGGATGAGCAGATCGTAGTGCCCCGTCATGGCGAGGTGGTGTCCGTCCAGGCCATTGCGGGCAAAATCGACCACAAAACCTGCTTCGCTGAGCCCCTGCCGGAGATAGTCACTGATTTTCG
>CAZIIB010000755.1:0-2382 GCA_964539125.1 uncultured Thermoanaerobaculia bacterium
CGTCCTCGCCCTCGCCCTCGGGCTCGGCGCCGCCGGCCTGGTCTTCGGGATGGTCGACGGCATCCTCCTCCAGCCCCTGCCGTACCCCGGCGCGGACCGGCTCGTGCGGGTCTTCCACACCGCGCCGAAGCTGGAGCTGGTGGACGACCTGGGGCTCTCCGACGCCACCTACTTCCGGCTGCTCGACCGCGGCGTGTTCGAGGACCTGGGGATCTACCGCAGCGGTGCGGTGAACCTCGACGCGGGCGGCCACCCCGAGCGGGTGCCCGCCGGCTGGGTGTCCCACGGGCTCGGCCCGACGCTCGGCGTGGCCCCGATCCTGGGCCGGCCCCTCGCCGCGGCGGACGAGCGGCCCGGCGCCCCGCCGGTCGTGGAGGTGGGCGAGCGGCTCTGGCGCCGCCGCTTCGGGGCGCGCCCGGAGCTGGTCGGCGAGACGGTGCGGATCGACGGCGTGGCCCGCGAGGTGGTGGGCATCCTGCCCGCGGCGCTGCGCTTCCCGGACCCGGACACGGAGCTCTGGCTGCCGTACGAGCTGGACCCCGCCGCCACCAACTTCGGCCGGCTCGGGATCGACGCCGTGGCCCGGCTGCCGGTGGGGCTCACGCGGGCGGACGCCCAGGCGCGGGCCAACGCGAGCCTGACCCCCCTCGACGAGCTGTTCCCGGTGGAACAGGGCTCGAGGATGCTGGCCGAGGCCGGCTTCACCACGCGCGTGGTGAGCCTGCGCGACCACGTGATCGGCGATCTCCGCTCGAGCCTCTGGATCACCATGGCGAGCGCCCTCTTCTTCCTGGTGCTCGCGGGCGCCAACGTGGCGAACCTCTTCCTGGTGCGCGCGGCGGGCCGCGAGCGGGAGATGTCGGTGCGCGCGGCGCTCGGCGCCGGCCGCGGCCGCCTCGCGGGCGGGTTCCTCCTGGAAGGCGCCGTGCTGGGGCTGGCCGGGGGCCTGGGCGGCGCGGTGCTGGCCGAGCTCGGGACCGAGGCCCTGGTGCGCTTCGGTCCCCGCAACCTGCCCCGCCTCCACGAGCTCGGCGTCGACGCCCGCACCCTCGGCTTCCTGCTGGTGGCCTCCCTGGTGACCGGCCTCGCGGTCGGGCTGATTCCGGCGCTGCGCTACGTCGGCCGCTGGCTGGCGGAGTCCCTGCGCGAAGGGGGCCGGAGCGCCACGCGCGGGGTGGCCGCCCGCAGGACACAGGACGTGCTGATGGCCCTGCAAGTGGCGCTGGCGCTGATCCTCGTCCTCGCCGCGGGCCTGACGTTGCACAGCGTGGCGCGGCTCGCCCTGGTGGACCCCGGCGTCTCGCCGGACGGCGTGCTCACCTTCCAGGTGGCGCTGCCGCCGGAGGAGTATCCCGGCGAGGAGGCGCCCGCCGCCTTCGTCCAGCGGGCGCTCGACGTGCTCGGCCGCCTGCCGGGGGTCGAGTCCGCCGGCGCCGGGGGCGCGCTGCCGCTGGCGGAGCACCAGCTCGACGCCTCGGGGGTGAGCATCGAGGACCGCCCGGACCCGCCGGACGCGATGGCGAAGATCCACTTCGACACCGAGGTCGCTCCCGGCTACTTCAAGACGCTGGGCGTGCCGCTCCTCGAGGGGCGCGCGTTCACCCGCGCCGACGCCCAGCGGCGCACCGGCGCGGTGGTGGTGAGCCAGGCGTTCGCGCGCCGCTACTGGCCGGGCGAGTCCGCCCTCGGCAAGCGCCTGCAGCCGCGCGAGGGCCGCCCGGACCCGGACAACTGGTACACCGTCGTGGGGGTGGTGGGCGACGTCCGCTTCCTGCGCCTCGACGAGCCGCCGCCGGAGATCCTCTACTACCCGATGGTCTCGCTGCCCGGGGACCGGGACCACTTCGAGATCCGGTCGGTGCGCTTCGCCCTGCGCACGGGGGGCGATCCGGACAACCTGGTGCCGGCGGTGCGCGAGCGCATCCGGGAGCTGGATCCGCATCTCCCGGTGACCGCGGTCCAGACGCTGCGGCGGGTCGTGGTCCACGCCATGGCGCGCCGGGCGTTCGTCACCGCGCTCCTCGCGATCGCCGCCCTCGGCGCGCTCCTCGTCGGGGGCGTCGGCATCTACGGGGTGGTCTCCCACCTGGTCTCCGGCCGCACGCGGGAGATCGGCGTCCGCATGGCGCTCGGCGCCACCCGCGAGAACGTGGTGGCGATGGTCCTGCGGCGCTCCCTGGTCGTCGCGGCGCTCGGAATGGGCTGCGGCCTCCTGGTCGCCCTGCTGTTCGGGCGCGTGCTCACCGCGGTGCTCTACGGCGTCGGTCCCCACGACCCGTGGGCGCTGGCCGCGGCGCCCGCCGTGCTCGGCGCTGTGGCCTGGCTGGCGAGCCTCCTGCCGGCGCGCCGGGCGGGGGCCGTGGACCCGGCGGCGTCGCTGAC
>CAZIIB010000756.1:0-2380 GCA_964539125.1 uncultured Thermoanaerobaculia bacterium
TGATTCATGAACGTAGGGGAGACGATCTCGATTCCCGCTTCGTGCAACGCATCCAACATGCAGCCCCGAAGCTTCGATTCGGCGCTGATCAGAAACTTCACTTCCTCGAGAAAGCCTGCCGCTTGGTACGTGATCGAGAAGTCGCCGAGCTCCAATACGAATACGAACGGCTCGGTGAGGCCGGCGGCCCCAGCCGCCGCGATCAAACAGGACTCGACCTCGGCTCGGGGCACGTCATAGCCGAGAGACACAGTCGCCGATACGAACGTTCCTGATTCGCGCACCACCGTCACTGGGGTGGTGATCAGATAGAGGTTTGGCAGCGTCGTGAGGTTGCGGTGCTCGGTCTGCATCTCCGTTCGCAGTAGGCCCAGCTCCGAGACGCGACCCCGGTGACCTTCGACGATGATGAAGTCGCCAGGTCGATAGTTGCGAATCGACCGCAACATGATCCCAGCCATCGCATTGCCGAGCAGCGTGGTAGAGGAGAGTGCAATCGCGGCGGTAACGAGGAGGCCGAGCAGGCTCAGAAGCTGCCCACGGGGCGCGTCGCCGATTGGGAGCTCGAGAATCACTGCGACCACGATGATTCCCGCCAATGCCGCAATCACGAGCTGTTGCGAGATTCGACTGCCCGACGTTGGGGCCTTGCGCTTGAGGAGAAGCCGATGGGCGACCGTGATGACGACCAGCCCGATCAGCAGTGTGATCAGGGCTGGTAGCCATTGTCGCAGGACGCCCGGGATCGATTCGAGATAGTGCATGGATGTAGGCGATGGTCGCAGAAATCATGCCAGGCCGTAACCCCCGGGGCTCCAAGCCGCATCAGGTACGGGGACCGGGTTCACCGAGGCGAGCTCGTCTAGCCCAAGACAATCGCCATTGAACGTACGACCGGAAGTGATAGCATCGCCCCGATGCACTCCTGGCCGCACCTGGCGCTGTTAATCCTGGGAATCAGCGTCCTCGGCTGCGGCGGTCAGGGGGAAGTCCGTAAAACCGGGGGCACCTATGCGGGGCGAGGTCCGAACTGCGAGTACCGCGTCATCCGAAATCGGATCATGGAGCCCTACGAAGAGATCGGCGTCATCGATATCGATGCGTTTTCGGCGCAGCAGCTCCCGAACGACGAAGAGCGCTTCCGCAAGGTCGCGGGGCCCGAGGTCTGCGCCATGGGCGGCGATGCGGTGATTCCGGCGATCAACGTGCACGGCCGATGGGTTCACGGGACCGTCATTCGCTTCCATCCATCCGAATGCCATCGCTGTGGTGTCGAGGTGCACAAGCCTCCGCCGATCGTTGACCGCCCGTCACTCGACCAGCTCCCGGTAGTCGACGACATCAAGCAAGAGGAAGGCTAAAGACTCATGTTGATGGCCGGTTTACTGACCCTGCTCAACGCGATGGGCGCCTCCCCCACGCCTCAAAAGCTCGAGAACTACAAGCTCCATTACCAAGAGCGCATGCATCACGTGCACATGGATTTCTCGGGCACTCGAGCCAACACGGCGTCGGGGCGGCAAAAGACGACCACGATCGGCATCGGGTACGAGTACCACATCGACCGTCAGTTCAATGGCGTCTCGTTCGAAGTGCTCGGCCAGAAGCTCGGCAAGATGTTCGGCAAAGGGCCGCAGGACTGGTGGGTCGGCGGTGGCATCGGTTGGTGGCCGATCCGGCACGTCAAAGTGTTCATGCAGGCTGGGGCGCTTTTCGACGAGCTCGGGACCTCCACCACCGGCCGGGTGGGGGTGGGCTACAACCTCTCGTTCTTCATGCTGGCGGTGATGCCGTACGTCTACGTTCAAACCACCGACAACGCACAATTCACTTGGAACATCGGGGCCCGGATTCAGTACTAGCCAGCTATGCGACGCATCGAACCAGCTCTGTGGACTCTGTTTGCTCTCACGATGGCTATGCTCGGCTGCAAGCCGCCACCGCCCACGACTCCCGCCGCCATCGCATCCGAGCCCAATCGACTCTACTGGGGAGACACGCACGTCCACAGCAGCTTTTCGGCAGACGCCTACGCCTTGGGCAACCACTCCGCCGATCCCGACACCGCTTACCGTTGGGCCAAAGGACTTCCGGTCGTTCATCCTTTCACGCAAGCCAAGGTGCAGATCGAGCGGCCGCTCGACTTCATGGTTCTCGCTGACCACGCCGAGGGCTTGGGAGGGCCGCTCGGGCTCGAGCAGGCGGCCGCTTGGGGCGGAATCGTCGAAGCGGCGGAGCGGCATTATGCGCCCTGCTCATTCACCTCATTCATAGGCTGGGAATGGACGTCGACGCCCGACGGGAAAAGCCTCCATCGCGTCGTGTTCATGAAAGACGGCCGAGAGCAGGCGAGTCAGTTTACGCCCTTCAGCGCGCTCGA
>CAZIIB010000757.1:0-2378 GCA_964539125.1 uncultured Thermoanaerobaculia bacterium
CTGAGCACTCCCCTCCGCCAGCGTCTGCGGGTCGCCGGCGTGGCGCGCCTCAGAGCGGCGCGCCGGCGGCGGCGGTGATCCACGCCCCGCGCATCCGCGCGCCCAGGTCGAAGAACGGTCGTCGGGGAAGTCGAGCCGGCTCCGGCAAGGCGAGCATGTCCCGCAGGTCGTCGGACTCCCTGCCGGCGGCGAGATCGGCGAGCAGCTCGCCTCCGGCGGTGCCCAGCGCGATCCCGGCGCCGCTGAAGCCGGCCAGCGCATAGAGTCCCTCGTCCAATTGCCCGAAGACGTGGCGGCGGCTGGGCGAGGCGCCCATGACGCCGGCCCAGGTGAGCTCGAGCGGGACCTCCGCGAGGTCGGGGAAGCGGCGGTCGAGGGCTTGGCGGTGAGCCCGCCGGGCCCGTCGCTCGGCGCGCGGCGAACAGCGGAGCGAGGGCGTGTAGCAGACGGTGTTTCGCACCAGCAGCCGCTGGTCGCGGGTCCGGCGCACCGAGGAGCCCATGGGGTCCTGGGCCAGGACGCCCCACTCGCGCTCGCCGCCCAGGGCCTCTTGCTCGCCGGCGGAGAGGCGCCGCGTCAGGCTTCCGAAGGTGACGAGGGGGAAGATCCTGCGCCCCAGGAAACCGATCCCCGGAGTGAACCCGTTGGTGGCGAGGAGCACGCGCCGCGCCGTGATCGAGCCGCCGGGGGTGCGCAGACGCCAACGCTCCGCCAGCCGCTCGAGCGCGACCACCGGCGACTCCTCGAACAGCTCCACGCCGGGGGGGAGGGCCGCCGCCAGCCCCTGCACGAGGGCGGCCGGTTGCACCAAGGGACGGCCGGGCAGCCGCAGGCCGGCACGATAGAAGCGCGTGCCGGTGGTCGCCGCCATGGCGGCGGCGTCCAAGGTCGCGTGCTCCTCGCCGTGCTCCTCCAGCCAGGCGCGCAGCGTCTCCAGGTCGCGGAGGCCGACCTCGCCGGCGGCGACGTGGAGCCACCCCGTGTCGTCCCAGGCGCAGTCGATGGCGTGAAGCTCCACGAGCCGGCGAAGCCGGTCGATGCCGAGACGGGAGAGGCGGACGTGGCGCGCCGCCGCCCGGGGTTCCATGCGGGTGGTGAAGAAGGCGATGTCGACCAGGAAGCCCGAGCTCCGGCCGGACGCGCCGAACCCGGCCCGCCGGGCCTCGAGCACCGCGACGCGGCCTCCGGTCTCGAGCTCCGCGAGCCGGCGGGCGGCAGCCAGGCCGGTGAAGCCGGCGCCCACGACCGCGAAGTCGGCTTCCTCGTCGGCGGCCAGACGGCGGCCGGCGGGCCGGGAGGGGAGGGTGGCGAGCCAGCCGCAGGTCGCGTCTTCGGGGGGCAGGGTTCGGGCCCGGATCGCGCCGGCGCTCACGACACCACCAGGCGGGCGGGGCCTTCGACGACCCGGCCCACCTCGGCGGCTCGATGGCCGGTCTCGAGCAATCCTCGCAGCAGGGACTCGGCGCGTGGCTCCGGCGCCGCGATGAGCAGGCCGCCCGAGGTCTGGGGATCGAAGAGGATCTCGGTCCGGGCGTCGTCCAGCGCCGGCGCCAGCTCCAGCTCGCCCGCCGCGTTGGCCCGGTTGGCCCGCGTCGACAGGGTCGAGACCCCCCGCGCGACCAGCCGGTGGAAGCCGGCGTGGACCGGCAGGTCGGCGAAGCTCACCTGCAGGGTCAGGGCCGAAGCGCGGGCGATCTCCAGGGCGTGGCCCGCGAAGCCGAAGCCGGTGACGTCGGTGGCGCAGCACACGCCGTGCTCGAGCGCCAGCCGGGAGGCGGCGAGGTTCAGCCGCTCCATCTCGGCCAGCGCGGGCTCGAGACCGTCGGCGTCGAGCTTGCCGAGCTTGAAGGCGTTGGTCAGGACGCCGGTGCCCAGGGGCTTGGTGAGGAGCAGGCGGTCGCCGGGCCGCGCCGCGGCGTTGGTCAGCAAGCGCTCGGGCCGAGCCTCTCCGAGGGCCGAGAAGCCGAACTTGAGCTCCTCGTCGCGAACCGAGTGGCCGCCCAGGAGCACGCCGCCCGCCTCGGCCAGGATCTCGGCGGCTCCGAGGAGGATCGCGCCGAGATCCTCCTCCGGCACCCCGGTCTCCGGGAAGCAGCAGAGATTGAGGGCGAAGAGCACCTCGCCGCCCATGGCGAAGACGTCCGAGAGCGAGTTGGCTGCGGCCACCCGACCGAAGCGCCGCGGGTCGTCGCACACCGGCGTGATGAAGTCCGCCGTCGCGATCAGGGCCCGCTCGCCGAGCAGGTACACTCCCGCGTCGTCGGCCGTTTCGGGGCCGACCAGCACGCGCTCGTCGCCGCCGGCGATGGCGGCGAGGGGCGCGACCAGCTTCTTCAGGTCCCCCGGACCGATCTTGGCCGCTCAGCCGCCGGAGGTGG
>CAZIIB010000758.1:0-2377 GCA_964539125.1 uncultured Thermoanaerobaculia bacterium
CGACACTTCGGGCTCCATGGCCTCCTCTCTGGTAGAGGCGCAAAAGGCCGCCCGGGACTTCCTGTTCCACGTCCTGGGCGCCAAGGATCACGCCTTCGCCGTCGGCTTCGCCGACCAGCCGATCCTGTTGATCCCGCCGACCACCGACATCGATGCCGTCGCCGACTCCCTGTCGCAGCTCCGCGCCGTGGGCTGGACGGCCCTCCACGACGCGGTGGTGACGAGCCTCTACTACTTCCGCGGCTTCCCGGGCCAGCGGGCTCTGGTCCTGCTCTCGGACGGCGACGACACCAAGAGCGCGTACAAGTACCGCGACGTCCTCGAGTACGCGCGCCGGAGCGGCGTCGCCATCTACACCGTCGGCCTGAGCATTCCCGTCACCGACCCGACCGCGAAGAGGAAGCTCCGCGAGCTCGCCGCCGAGACGGGGGGGCGCGCCTTCCTCATCGACCACGCCGAGGAGCTCTCGAGCGTCTACCACGAGATCGAGGAGGAGCTGCGCAGCCGGTACATGCTGGCGTTCGCCCCGCCCTCGGGGCTCGGTCCCGGCTACCACGAGGTGGCGGTGAAGGTGAAGCGGCGAGGCCTCTCCGTGCGGACCGCCCGCGGCGTATACCAGTAGGTCCATCGGATCCCCCTCCTCACCCCCGATCCCTCTCCCACCCGACCACCCCGCTTCGCGGCGCGGTGCCCGGGGGAGAGGGACGCCACCGCCCGGGGCTCGGCTTCGGTGGGGAACTTCGATGACCAGGAATCGCAAAGGAGGGGGGCCGGTTGAAACAAGCGCGCGAGCTCCTGCGTGGGGACCACTGGAGACCTGACCGGATGATCGAGACGAGACGCATGATTCGGGCCTTCGCCGGCGCGGCGCTCCTGGCCGGCGTGATCCCTGCGCTCGGCGCCACCGCGCCGGCCCCGGAGACTCGTGGTGCCCCCGGCGCCCGGACCTTCGAGTTCGAGAGCCTGAACCGCACCTACCAGATGGACGACTCCCAGATGGCGCCGGTGCAGCAGGGGCCCATCACGATCCGCCTCTCCTCGCCGTCCAACGCCCTGGTCGTCCGCAACCACTCCGTCGTCCTCCGGCCACTGGGTGACGGCAGCTACCGGGCCTCGGTCGGGCTCGACTTCCTGGGCAAGGGCGACCTGGTGGCCGACTTCGAGACGCAGAGCGGCCAGTCGTCTCGACTCGAGGACCTGGTGGTGGTGCCGCCCCAGACGCTCCACCTCGACGGCCGGATCCGCTTCGCCCGGGTCGCCGACGGTTGGGACGTGACCGCCCTCGCCCTTCCCGAGCAGGTGGAGATCGACATCCGGAGCCGCCTCGCCAACAGCCTGGTCACGCTCTGCTCCCAGATGGCGGTCTTCCTCGGCCTGGACTGCGACGGCCTGGACCGCTCGCTGACGCGGGTCGCCGTGTCGTTGCCGCCGCCCGGCTCGATCTTCCACCTGCCGGCATCGGACCTGACGCGCGACGAGGCGGCCCGCCTCGACACCTACCTGGGCTTCTCGCCGCCCCGTGCCGCGGCAGCGTCCGCCCCGGCGCGGCCGGGAATTCCGTAAACCCCTCTCGTCGTTGTCGATAGCGGCCGCTCCCCGCGCGCCGCTCGCGAACCGCCATCCGGAGGAAGACCCCGACAATGAGTGCCCGCCGCAGCCTGAACCGCCTCTTCTACTTCACCACCGAGGACGAGAGCATCCTGGCCGAGAGCTTCCCGCGCATCGAGGAGGCCGTCTTCGCCGTGACCTACAAGGTCAAGGGCACCGACGACGTCTTCATCACCACCGAGGAGACCCGCGAGGCGATGGAGCGCCACGACATCGCCCACAATGTCCTGGCCGACGAGGACGCGTCCCGCATCTCGCTCTTCCACTCGCCTCTGTCGAAGGAGGAGCTGAGCGACTTCGAGGACGCGCTCAAGGCCCTCACCCTCGCCAACAAGGCGATCGGCATGGCCTGCGTGGGGGTCAACGGCGAGGGCAACCTCGGCTTCGACCTCTCCGAGGGCACCCACCAGTTCACCTACTTCACCGCGCCGGCGGGCCACACCTTCATCTGGCGCCTGTTCACCAGCCGCGACGAGGCCCACAACTTCATGGCCAAGCTGACCATGAACGACAAGCGGGCCCTGGAGTGGGTCGAGGGCATGCCGCTCGACACCTCGGCGGACCTGAAGGGGTATCACTGAGGGCGAGCTCCGTCGGCAAGGGTTGCGAGATTTCGCCGGGTCTGCCGTCGGACAAGACCGCTCCCCCCTCCCACGATCGTCGGAATCGTCGAGACCGGCCCGGCTCGCGCCTTGCGTTGCGCAGAGAGCTGCCGGATCCTATGAATCCAGCGTTCTGGAGTAGGCGTTCAGGCGAACGTAGACTCGAT
>CAZIIB010000759.1:0-2377 GCA_964539125.1 uncultured Thermoanaerobaculia bacterium
CGAGTGGGACGGCAAGAAGTTCCCGGCGCTCTCCCGGGCGACCTGGGTGGTGGCTCCCGACGGCAGGATTCTCAAGGCCTACCCCAAGGTCGACGCCCGGGGCCACGCCCGACAGGTGCTCGCCGATCTGGGCGGGTGAAGCGACCCTAGGGCTCGAAGCCCTGCCGGTCGAAGAGGCCCGGGAGCTCGTCGACGCCGCGCTCGGCCGCGTCGAGGCGGTAGTAACGCATGGCTCCGGTGCTCACCTGCTCGATCCAGACCTCGATCTGCGAGGTACTGAACTTGACGATCGTCGGCCACAGGCGCCCGTTGGGCTTGGGGCCGACGATGCGCAAGAAGACCTCGCTGCGGCCGGGCACGGCCCCGCTCACACAGATCGTCTCGGGGATGCATCGCGCCTCCCGGCGCACGGAAAGGACCTGTCCGCCGGGTGAGGTGATCCGGACCTGGAACCGGAAGCCGGGGAAGTCCTGTGAGGTGAAGACCGGCGCGTCGGCCGGCGGCAGGGGATCGGTGCCTGCGGCGCCCCAGCCCAGGGGCAGCTTCCAGGCGCCGCCCCCGGTGGCGGCGAACAGGGCGGGCGGGTTATGGACCAGGCCGTCCGTGGTGGCCGGCAGATAGGCGAGGGAGAGCACGTAGCGGGAGGCGAGCCCCGTTCCCAGGGGATGCCAGGTCGCGCCGCCGTCGGTGCTGCGCAACACGCCCTCGGAGGTCGTCGCCTGGTACAGGACTCCGGGGTGCTCCGGGTCCACGAGCAGGTCGTAGGCCCCCGGGGCGGCGGAGACCTCTCGCCAGCTCGTACCCCGGTCGTCACTCCGGTAGAGCTTGCCGCCGCCGACGCCGTAGAGCACCGAAGGATTCTCGGGGTCGCTGCGGTAGAGGCCCGGCCTGCACTCGAAGGGCGGAACGAGAGGCTCCCAGCTCGCACCGCCGTCGGTGCTCCGGTAGAGAGCCGCCAGATCGCAGGGGGCGCCGCAGCAGGGTGGGTACGGCGGCGTCCCGTAGACGAACAGGAGCGAGGGGTCGCCGTGGGCGACCTCCAGCCCGCTCGAGAAGAGGTCCGGGACGCTCTCTTGTGAGCCGGCGACGGCCCAGTGGACGCCGAAGTCGGAGCTCTCGAAGACGCCGCCCACAGCGGTCCGGCTGGAGCCGTAGAGCCGGCCGGCCGTGCCCGCGGGGGCGAGCAGGAGCAAGCCGCAGCAAGGGATGCCCACTCCGGCTTCGTGCCAGGTCGTTCCGCGGTCGGTCGAGGCCAGGAAGCGATGGTTCGGGTCGAAGCTCCCGGAGAAGACGTCGCCGATCTGGGCGAACAGATCGTCCGGCGCCGCCGGGTCCAGGACCAGGTCCACGAGGCTGTAGCTCGCGAGTTGGCCGCCGGGCCCGCCGCCGAGCAGGTCCCAGCTCGCTCCCTCGTCGGTCGACAGGAGGGCCGCCCCCCGGCCGTCGACAGCGTAGAGGCGACCTCCGCCCCGGGGATCCGGGAAGACCTTCCTGACGCTGCCGGCGCGAAAGCGGCCGCTGATCGTCTGCCAGCTCGCCCCGTCGTCGACACTGCGAAAGAGGCTCTCGGCGGGGTCGAATGCGTACATGAAGCTCACCAGGGAGGTTCCTTCGCGGGTCAACAGGGTCGCCGTGTAGCTCGAGTTCAGCTGGGGAGGTGAGAGGACCTCGGTCCAGGTCGAAGCGCCGTCCTCGCTTCGGTACACGCCGAATCTGCTCGCGGCGAGGAGGGCCGAGGCCGCGCCCTGGGCATGGCCGGGAGCAAGGACGAGGGACCAGCCGGGGAACGGAGTCCGGCCTCCGTTGGGAAGTCCGTCCACCGCGGCGCTCCAGGGCGCTCCGTCATCGGTGCTGCGCAGCACGCCCGGCACCTGGCCCAGGAGGGGTGAGACGTAGATCGTCCCGGGGCGAGCCGGGTCCAGGAGGACCTGGGAGATCACGCCGCCGAGCCCGAGGGCGGGATCCGCATCGGCGCCGAGCCTGTCCCAGGTCGTGCCTCCGTCCGGGCTGTGGAACAAGCCGTTCGAGGTCCCGGCGAGGACCCGGTCAGGATCCCCGGGGTCGAAGACCACCGACTGGACCGAGTCCGGGATCGCGGGGACCGCGCTCCAGGTCAGCCCGCCGTCGGTGCTCTTCGCGAGGCCGTCCGACGTGCCGGCGAAGACGATCTCGGGATGCACCGGCGCGACGGCCACGGAGAGGACGAACGCGGCCCCGTGGGCGCTCGACTGCCCGGGGAAGCCCGTGGTGTGGAGGGTCCAGTGGGCGCCCTGGTCGGTGGATCGGAAGACGCCGCGCTCGGTGCCCGCGAAGATCGTCCCCGCGGCCGAGACCACCATCGCCTGAGAATGGACCTGCACCGCGTCCAGGTCGCCGG
>CAZIIB010000760.1:0-2364 GCA_964539125.1 uncultured Thermoanaerobaculia bacterium
TCCTCTGCGCCTCTGCGCGAGAACCTACGTGCCGGATCCCGGCTCCTTGTCGGTTTGAGGCGGACCTTCGCTGGTGGATCCCCCCTCCAACCCCTCGCTCCCCTTCTCACCCCCAGGGGGAGAAGGGGACGCCCCCGCCCTGGCCTTTGGAGCGTCTCGGAGAGCGCCTCCGGGAACACCGGGGGCCTCCGCAGCCGTTGCTATACTGCGGGCCCGGCCCGGCCGGCGTCCGCTTCCACTCCCTGGAGATGGCAAATCCGATGAGCGATTCCAACTCTTCTCTGGAGAACTACCACCGCGTGGTGATCCTCGGCTCCGGGCCGGCGGGCCTCACCGCCGCCCTCTACACCGCCCGGGCCGATCTGGCGCCGCTGGTCCTCGAGGGCAACCAGCCCGGCGGCCAGCTCACCATCACCACCGAGGTCGAGAACTACCCCGGGTTCCCGGAGGGGATCCTCGGCCCCGAGCTGATGGACAAGATGCGGGAGCAGGCGCGCCGGTTCGGAGCGATCTTCAAGTTCGAAGCGGCTCTCGAGGTCGACCTCGCGAAGCGCCCCTTCACCCTCCGCACCGATGAGGCGACCTATCACGCCGGCAGCCTGATCGTCGCCACCGGCGCCAGCGCCAAGCTCCTCGGCCTGGAGTCCGAGGCCCACATGATGGGCTACGGGGTGTCGGCCTGCGCCACCTGTGACGGCTTCTTTTTCCGCGACAAGGAGGTGGTCGTCGTGGGCGGCGGCGATACCGCCATGGAGGAGGCGGTCTTCCTCACCAAGTACGCGAGCAAGGTCTCGGTGGTCCACCGGCGCGACCAGCTCCGCGCCTCGAAGATCATGCAGGACCGGGCGCAGGCCAACCCGAAGATCGCCTGGGTCTGGGACAGCGTGGTCACCGAGGTCGTCGGCAGCCGGGAGGGCGGCGTCGAAGGCGTCCGGCTGCGCAACCAGAAGACCGGCGAAGAGAGCCTCTACCCTTGCCAGGGCGTGTTCATCGCCATCGGACACAAGCCGAACACCGAGATCTTCGAAGGACAGCTGGAGATGAACGACGTGGGGTACATCGAGGTGGCCGAGCCCACCTCCAAGACGAACGTGGAGGGCGTCTTCGCCTGCGGCGACGCCATGGACCCGGACTACCGGCAGGCGGTGACCGCCGCCGGCACGGGGTGCCGGTCGGCCATGGACGCGGAACGCTGGCTCGAGACCCAGGACTGATGGTGGTGCGCCCGAAGACCCTCGGCGAGCTCAAGGCCTCCAGCTACCGGCCCCGCTCCATCAAGGAGGAGGTCCGACAGAACCTGCGGGCCAAGCTCGCGGCCCGGGAGCGCCTGTTCCCCGGCGTCCTCGGCTACGAGCGCACCGTCATCCCCGGCGTGGTCAACGCGCTGCTGGCCGGGCACGACTTCATCCTCCTCGGGCTGCGCGGGCAGGCCAAGACCCGCATCCTCCGCGCGCTGGTGACCCTCCTCGACTCCGAGGTGCCGGTGCTCGCGGGCACCGAGCTCAACGACGACCCCCTGGCGCCGATCTCGGTCCAGGCCCACCGCATCATCGAGCGCTCGGGCGACGACGCCGAGGTCGAGTGGCTCCCCCGCGACGCCCGCTACAACGAGAAGCTGGCCACCCCCGACGTCTCGATCGCCGATCTCCTGGGCGACATCGATCCGATCAAGGCCGCCACCCGCAAGCTCACCTTCGCCGACCCGGAGGTGATCCACTTCGGGATCATCCCGCGCACCAATCGGGGGATCTTCGCGATCAACGAGCTGCCCGACCTGGCGCCGCGCATTCAGGTCGGCCTGTTCAACATCCTGGAGGAGCGCGACCTCCAGATCCGCGGCTTCCCGGTGCGCATCCCCCTCGACCTGCTGATGGTCTTCTCCGCCAATCCGGAGGACTACACCAACCGCGGCTCGATCATCACCCCGCTCAAGGACCGGATCTCGTCGCAGATCCTCACCCACTACCCGCCCGACACCCGGATCGCCGCCGACATCACCCGCCAGGAGGCCTGGACCGAGCGCGACGAGACGATCGTGATCCCGGAGGAGATTCGCCTGCTGGTCGAGGAGATCGCCTTCGCCGCCCGGGAGAGCGACCTGGTGGACCAGAGCTCCGGCGTGTCGGCCCGGGTGTCGATCTCGGCCATGGAGCTGCTGGCCTCGAACCTCGAGCGCCGGGCGCTCCTCACCGGCGACCAGCCCGTCTACCCCCGGCTGTGCGACCTCCACATGCTGCTGCCGGCGATCACCGGCAAGGTGGAGATGGTCTACGAGGGCGAGCAGCAGGGGGCCGAGGTGGTCGCCCGGAGGCTGGTGGGCGAGGCGGTCAAGCGGGTCTTCGGCCGCGCCTTTCCCGAGGTGGG
>CAZIIB010000761.1:0-2359 GCA_964539125.1 uncultured Thermoanaerobaculia bacterium
AGCAGGCGGTCGAGGTCGACAAGGTGAAGCGCAGTGAGGCCGGGATGATCGTCGACCCGGTGACCATGCGGCCCGACCAGCGGATCCGCGAGGCCCTCGAGGTGATGGCGCGCTACAAGATCTCGGGCGTGCCGGTGACCGACCGCCGGGGACACCTGGTGGGCATCCTCACCAACCGCGACCTGCGCTTCGAGACCAACCTCGACAAGCCGATCGACGCCCTGATGACCAAGGAGAACCTGGTCACCGTGGCCGAGGGCACCACCCTCGACGAGGCCAAGGCCCAGCTCCACCGGCACCGCATCGAGAAGCTGCTGGTGGTCGACGCCGACGGCAACCTGAAGGGTCTGATCACCGTCAAGGACATCCAGAAGCAGATCGAGTTCCCCAACGCCTGCAAGGACTCCCTCGGACGGCTGCGGGTGGGGGGCGCGGTGGGCGCTTCCGGCGACTTCCTCGAGCGGGCCGCGGCCCTGGTCGCGGAGCAGGTGGACGTGCTGGTGCTCGACTCCTCGCACGCCCACAGCCGAGGGGTCCTCGAGGCCACCGCCGTCCTGCGGGAGCGCTTCCCCGACACGCCGTTGATCGTGGGGAACGTGGCGACCGGCGACGCCGCCCTGGCCCTCATCGAGCGGGGCGCCGACGGAGTCAAGGTGGGAATCGGCCCGGGGTCGATCTGTACCACCCGGGTGGTGACCGGCGCCGGCGTGCCCCAGATCTCGGCGATCCAGGAGTGCAGCCGGGTGGCCCGGGAGCGGGGAGTTCCGGTGATCGCCGACGGCGGCGTGAAGTTCTCCGGCGACATCACCAAGGCGCTGGCCGCCGGCGCCGACTCGGTGATGATCGGCTCGCTCTTCGCCGGCACCGAGGAGAGCCCGGGCGAGACGATCCTCTACCAGGGGCGCAGCTACAAGGCCTACCGCGGCATGGGCTCGCTCTCGGCGATGAGCAAGGGGAGCGCCGACCGCTACTTCCAGGAAGGCAACGGGCCGCTGGCCAAGCTGGTGCCGGAAGGGATCGAGGGGATGGTGCCGTACAAGGGCACGGTCCACAACATGCTGCTGCAGCTCACCGGCGGCCTGCGCTCCGGAATGGGGCTCGCCGGCTGCGCCTCGATCGACGAGCTGCGCGACAAGGGACGGATGATCCGCATCTCCCCCGCCGGCCTCAAGGAAGGCCACGCCCACGACGTGGTGATCACCAAGGAGTCCCCCAACTACTGGGTCGAGCGGTAACGGCGCAGGCGCTTAACCGCGCGGGATCCAGGTGAGGCCCACCCAGCGGACCTCCACGTCCTGGCGCCGCGGCTTGATCTCCACCGTCTCGAGGGTCTCGGCGGCGCCTTCGAGCTCCTGCCCCAGCCGCGACGCCGCCTCCCCCTTCTCCGCGAGGAGAGCGTCGTGCGCCGCCCGGACCTCCGCGACCCGCTCCTTGGCCGCGGTCGCCTCCTGCGACTCCTTCCGGATGCGGCCCACGCCCCGCATCGCGGTGGTCGCCCGGCCCAAGGTCGAGCGGCTGAGGGCCTTGCGCCCGAACAGGGCCGCCCCGAGGGTGGCCGCGAAGGAGATGCCGGTGTCGATCGCCCGGTCGCGCACCTGGGCCGCTTCTCGCGCCTCGCGTTCCTCGGCCCGCCGCAGCCGCGCCTCGATCTTCTCCAGGCGCTGGCCGTAGTCCTCCTCCAGCTCGGCCAGCCGCCGGTCGCGCTCCTGGCGGACGAGCTCGCGCACGCGGATGCGGAAGTCCCGCTCCTCCTCCCCCGGCCGCGAGAGGGCGTCCACCGCGGGGCAGCGCCAGAGGACCAGGCGTCGGGTCTGGTAGAGGGCGTCCGCGAGCTCCCGGCTCCAGTCGCGGTAGCTCGCGGGCCGGACGGCCTTCTCGGGGACCGGGGCCCACCGCTCCGGTGAGCTCGCCGGCTCGGGCTGGACGTCGTCCTCGCCGACGTCGAGAGCGCGAGCCTCCCGCCAGTCGACCGCCCGCACGCTGTCCGCGAAGCCGGCGAGCAGGGCGAGCGCCTCCTCGTGGTCGATGCTGCGCCGGGACTCGACGAAGCGGACCCGCGCCAGGCCCAGGAGCGCCGGCTCCACCGCCCCGCCGCCGGCCTCGGGCAGGAAGCCTTCCGGCACACCTTCGGGGAGGACCGGCCGGGCCTCGGCGACGGCCGGGGGCCCGGCGGCGGTGGGGGCGGAGGGCGCCGCCGCAGGCGCCGGCTCCGTCCGGGGCGCCGCGGCCGGGGCCTCGCCCTCCTCCCCCGCCTCCGGAGTGAGCCGCGCGATGTCGTCGCGGGTCAGGGGTCCGGCCAGGTAAGAGAGCGCCCAGCGGGTGCGGAAGAGGGTCGGGGGTCCGCCGTGGACGTCGTGGA
>CAZIIB010000762.1:0-2356 GCA_964539125.1 uncultured Thermoanaerobaculia bacterium
AACGTCGGCAAGTCGACCCTGTTCAACGCCCTCACCGCGAGCGCCGTCGACGCCGCGAACTACCCGTTCTGCACCATCGAGCCGAACGTCGGCGTGGTGCCGGTTCCAGACCCGCGCCTCGAAGAGCTGGCGGCGATCGTCCATCCGGAGCGGATCGTTCCCACGACCATCGAGTTCGTCGACATCGCCGGGCTGGTGGCCGGCGCCTCGAAGGGGGAGGGGCTGGGCAACCGCTTCCTCGCCCACATCCGGGAGACCGACGCCATCGGCCACGTCGTGCGCTGCTTCCACGACGACAACGTCGCTCACGTGTCGGGGCGGATCGATCCGGGCAGCGACGTGGAGGTGATCGAGACCGAGCTCCTGCTCGCGGACCTCGAGTCGGTGGAGCGGGCCACCGAGCGGGCGCGCCGGGCGGCCAAGGGCGGCGACAAGGAGCTGGCGGCCCTGGCGGCGCTCCTCGAGCGTCTCGGCGCCCACCTGGCCGAGGGGCGCCCGGCGCGCACCCTCGAGATCGAGGAGCGCGAACGGCCGCTCCTCGCCTCGCTCCACCTGCTCTCGGCCAAGCCCGTGCTCTACGTGGCCAACGTCGACGAGGACGGCTTCGCGGACAACCCGCTCCTCGACGCCCTGCGCGAGCGGGCGGCGGCGGAGGGGGCCGAGGTGGTGCCGGTGTGCGCGGCGCTCGAGGCCGAGCTCGCCACGCTGGAGGAGGCCGACCGCGCGGAGCTCCTGGCCGAGCTCGGCCTGGAGGAGCCGGGGCTCCACCGGGTGATCCGCGCCGGCTACCGGCTGCTGGGGCTCCTCACCTTCTTCACCGCGGGCCCCAAGGAGGCGCGCGCCTGGACCGTCCGCCGGGGGGCGACGGCCCCCGAGGCCGCCGGCAAGATCCACACCGACTTCGAGCGCGGCTTCATCCGCGCCGAGGTGATCGCCTACGACGACTTCGTCCGCTACCGCGGCGAGGCGGGAGCGCGGGAGGCGGGCCGCCTGCGCTCGGAGGGTCGCACCTACGTCGTCCAGGAGGGTGACGTGGTGCACTTCCGCTTCAACGTGTGAGCCCCTCCGCCTCGAAAAACGGAACGGTCCGAAGGGCCGGAGCCGTTGGCACGGATCGCCGCCCCCACCCTGAGGACCGGGGCTTCACTTCAGGGCCTCCATGGGGTCGAGGGTGGCGGCGCGGCGGGCGGGGAGCCAGGCGGCCGCGGCGGCCGCCGCGAGGTCGGCCACCACCCCGACCACCGTCACCGGGGCGCCGAGCTTCTCGAAGCCGATGGAGACGCGGCGGCCGACGACCTCTCGCGGCGCCGCTCCCGGCCACAACCGGCGGGCCGCCGTCTCGTCGACCAGGGCCACCTCGGGCGCTCCCGCCCGGTCGGAAGCCTCCAGGGCGCGGCCGGCGAGACGATGCATTCCGAGGGTCCGGGTGTACCCGGGCGACACCACCCGCCAGTACGAGAGCGGCGCCTCTCCTCTGCCTTCCCTCCCGGGCGCGGGCTCGGCCCCTTCGGGCTCGACCTCCATCACCCAGCCGCCACCCGAGACCGGAGCCGTCTGGACCAGGCCGGCGGACTCGACGCCGGGGAGGGCCCGCACCTCCTCGAGCACGCGCTCGTAGAGGCCGCTCACCTCCGCCGCGCTCCGGTAGGCGGCGGCCGGGGGCACCAGCACGGCCGAGACGAGGCCTTGCGGACGGAAGCCGGGATCGACCCGCTCCAGGTGCCAGAAGGTCGAGACCATGAGGCCGGCCCCGACCACCACGACCGTGGCGAGCGCCGCCTCGACCGCGACCAGAATCTGGCGCAGGCGGCCGCTCCGCGTCGTGGGCGTGGCCCCCGGCGCACCCTCGCGGAGCGCCGGCTCGAGCTCGGAGCCGGCCCGGCTCAGGGCCGGCAACAGGCCGCAGAGAAGGGCGGTCGCCAGGGTGAGGCCGATCGTGAAGAGGCCGGTGGCGGGGTCGGCCGCCACCTCGGCGAGGCGCGGCAGGTCGAGGGGGCGGGCCCGGACGGAGGTCGTGGACGAGGCCCAAGGGACACCTCCAGGGACGGTGGGTTCGCCAGCCGGTGTCGAGAACGCGTTGCCCGGAGGGGCCAGCAAGGACCGTGCCTTGCTGGGAAACCGGCCTCGATGCCGTAGAATCGGGCCGTTTTCCCCGCTCTGGTCCCGGCCGGCCGTTCGGTTTCGGGCCCCGGCGTCTCGCCAGCGGACAGCCGTCTCTCGGACTCGCGCCCACTCCATGCTCCAGACCATCGTCGCCGCCATCGTCCTGGGAATCGCGGCGCAGATCCTCGCCGAGCGCTTCAAGGTGCCGGCGATCCTGCCGCTGCTCGCGGCCGGCATCCTGGCCGGCCCGGAG
>CAZIIB010000763.1:0-2354 GCA_964539125.1 uncultured Thermoanaerobaculia bacterium
CGCGCACCGCGACGGCGTCGGGATCTCGCCCCGGGAGGTCAGCCTGCCGGCGAGCCACCTCCTCGCCCGGGGCGCCTGGGTGGCGGGGGGCGTGGGGCTGGCCGCACTGGCCGCCGGCTGGCTCCTGGGCGCCGGGAGCGCGCGCTTCTACGCCGCCTACCTGGTGGCCTTCCTCTACTTCTTGACCGTCGCCCTCGGCGGGCTCTTTTTCGTCCTCCTCCAGTTCGCGACCCGCTCGGGCTGGAGCGTCACCGTCCGGCGCCTGGGCGAGCACGTCATGGGCACTCTGCCGCTCTTCGTCGTGCTGTTCGTGCCGGTCGCCCTCGGGGCGCCGAAGCTCTTCTCCTGGATGGCCCCGGGGGCGGCGGCCCACGACCCGAACCTGGCCGGCAAGGCCCTGTTCCTCAACCCTGGCTTCTTCTACCTCCGCTCCGCCGTCTACCTGGTCCTCTGGGGTGTCATGGCCTGGTGGTTCCGGCGGCGCTCGCTCGCCCAGGACTCGACCGGCGACCCGGCGGTGACCCGCCTCCTCCAGAGCGCCTCGGCCCCGGCTCTGCTGGTCTTCGCGATCACCCTGACGCTGGCCTCCTTCGACTGGATCATGTCCCTGGACCCCCACTGGTACTCGACGATCTTCGGGGTCTACGTGTTCGCCGGCTCGGCGGTGGCGATCTTCGCCCTGGTCATCCTGCTCGCTCTCGTCCTGGAGCGCCGCGGGCCGCTCGCCGGGGTGATCACTACGGAGCACTACCACGACCTCGGCAAGCTCCTCTTCAGCTTCATGGCCTTCTGGGCCTACATCGCCTTCTCCCAGTACATGCTGATGTGGTACGGCAACCTTCCGGAGGAGACGATCTGGTTCGGCCAGCGGCTGGGCCACGGCTGGTTGGGGTTCTCGGTGGCCCTGGCCCTGAGCAACTTCGTGCTGCCCTTCTTTTTCCTCCTCTCGCGCGACGTCAAGCGCCGCCGCGTGACGATCGGGATCGGGGCCGCCTGGCTGCTCGCCGCGCACTACGTCGACGTCTACTGGCTGGTGATGCCGTCCCTCGCGGCCCACGGGGTCGGGAGCGGGTTCCGGCTGGACTGGCTGGATCTACTGGCTTTCGTGGCGGTGGGGGGGATGTTCCTCGGGGCGCTGGGGCTGCTGATGCGGCGTCCGGCCCTCATCCCGGTGGCCGATCCCCGCTTGCCCGAGTCTTTGTCGTTTGAGAACATGTAGCTCTGGTACCACGACAACCTGCCGCGGCATCCCCTTCGCCCGGCGGCACGGGTTCCGCCCCGGGCAACGACCTGCCGGCGGATCGTGGGTTCACCCCTGAAAGGAGAGACAAGCGATGCGAGTCAGAAGTTCCCTCTACTGCGCCCTCGCCGTGGCGACCGCGCTGAGCTTCCTGCCGATCGCCGGTTGCGGCGGCTCGTCCAAGCAGGAGGCACCCCCGGCCGGCGAGACCGGCGCGGCGGCCCAGCCCCAAGCCGAGCCCGCCGGCGGCGCCCAGGCCGAAAAGCCCACGCTGGGCTCCGGCTACGAGGCCATCGCCGACCTGCAAAAGGGCGACGCCACGATCACCGGCACGATCACCTACGTCGGCCAGGTGCCGAACCTCCCGACGATCAACATGGACGCCGACCCCGTCTGCGCCGGCAAGCACTCCGGCCCGGTCCCCGTCCAGGCCATCGTCCTGGGCGACGGCAACACGGTCGCCAACATCTTCGTCCAGATCAAGGACAGCTTCGCCCAGGGCGACTACCCGCCGCCCACCACGCCGGTGGTCATCGAGCAGGACGGATGCCTGTACAACCCCCACGTGGTGGGCGTGATGGCCGGCCAGCCGCTCGAGTTCTGGAACGCCGACGGCGTGCTCCACAACGTCCACGGCCTGCCGGACAAGAACCGGGAGTTCAACCTCGGGATGCCGGCGACGCTCCACGAGAAGCAGATCACCCTGAACACGCCGGAGCTCTACTTCCCGGTCAAGTGCGACGTCCACCCTTGGATGAACGCCTACGTCGCGGTGATGAGCCATCCGTACTTCGACGTCACCGGGATGGACGGAACCTACTCGATCAAGGTGCCGGCCGGCACCTACACCATCGAGGCCTGGCAGGAGAAGCTCGGCACCCAGACGCAGCAGGTGACCGTGGGCGCCGGCGAGACGAAGACCGTCGACTTCCAGCTTCAGGGGCCCAAGCAGTGAGGAGATGACCCGGTGGGGGGCGGCGATCCGGTCCGCCGCTCCCCCCATCCGATCGATCGCGAACGGATCCGCCCGAGCCGGAGATCGACGCTCCGGGCGAACCACGGAGGACCCAGGACCATGGCCGAAGCCGAGACGCATCCGCACAGCCTCGAGCAC
>CAZIIB010000764.1:0-2354 GCA_964539125.1 uncultured Thermoanaerobaculia bacterium
CCTTCGCCCTCGAGCAGGGCTTCATCTTCACCGCCATGATCCTCGCCGCCATCACTGTGGCGGTTCTCGAGCGGCGCTTCCCGACCGCCGGTGCCTGGAGCCTGGCCGCCGCCGCCCTGTCCGCCGTCGGCCTCATCCACTCCTACACCTTCACGGCGGCCGACACCGTCGTCTCTCTGACGCCGGCCTGGCCCTGGGCCCTGGGCTACGCGGTGATGGCCGCCGTCTTCTTCGCGGCGCGCTGGGTGACCGTCGAGGCGGAGCCCGGGGCGCCCTGAGGCCGATCTGAAAAGTGGCTGGCACCTTGCGCGCCTTGCGCGGGCCTCGTTGGCGCCGGGCCGCGCGACGAGATCCGGCGCCGCCCGGCTTGTCCTGTTCTTGCGCGATTGCGCACCATTTAGAGCAAAGAACAGGAGAGCCCCCATGACCAGACGCCACCTCGCCCTCGCTTTGATCCTCGTCCTCGCTTCGCTGGCTTGCAGTGTCTCGCCGGCGGCGGCCGCTCCCGGGCCGTCCGGGCCCCTCGGCTCGATGGATCAGGAGCTCGCCCAGATCAACCGGCAGATCCCCGGCTTCGGCGGCCTCTTCTACGACCGGGCCGGCCGCGCGACCGTCTACCTCACCGACCCCGCCGACCCCCGGGCCCTCGCGCTCCTCGGACCGGACGTCCGCGTCCTGCGCGGAGACTTCGAGTTCGAGCAGCTCCTCGCCTGGCGCCGCGAGCTCCGGCCGGCGCTCCTCGGCCTGCCGGGGGTCGTCCTCCTGGACGTCGACGAGGCCGCCGACCGGGTGCGTGTGGGCGTCGAGCCGCAACGCCTCGCCGCCGTGCGCCTCGGGGTGGCCGTGGAGGCCGCCAAGCGGGGGATCCCCGGCGACGCCCTGGTCGTCGAGGCGACCGACCCGATCTTCGAGGTGACCACCTTGCAGGACGAGCTCCGGCCGGTCCCCGCCGGCGTGGAGATCGCCTTCGGCAGCCCGTTCACCGGCTACTCGATCTGCAGCCTCGGGTTCAACGCCACGCGCGACGGTGTCTCCGGCTTCGTGACCGCCTCCCACTGCTCGGACCGGCAGGGCGGCGTGGACGGCACCCGCTACTTCCAGCCCTTCGGCCTGGGAGCCAGCTACATCGCCACCGAGACCGTCGATCCGATCTACCAGCGGCACATCCCCGGTTGTCCCGGCGGACGCCTCTGCCGCCACAGCGACAGCGCCTTCGCCGCCTACGACTCGAGCGACCTGAGCGACTTCGGCCACATCGCCAGGACCACCTCGCGCGACCCCTCCTCCGGTCCCCTGACGATCGACGCCGCCAACCCGACCTTCAGCATCACCTCCACCTCGTCCTCCGCGGTCGGCGAGGAGGTGAACAAGATCGGGCGCACCACCGGCTGGACCTACGGCGACGTCAGCGCCACCTGCGCCGACATCGCGGTCAGCGGCACCAAGATCGTCCAGCTCTGCCAGGACACGGTGGACGCCGGCGTGGGCCCGGGCGACAGCGGCTCGCCGGCCTTCGCCTGGGGTGGCGGCGGCACGGTGAGCCTGCGGGGGATCGTCTGGGGGAGCAACCAGGCCGGCACCCTGTTCGTCTACAGCCCCTTCGCCAACGTCGTGCGAAGCGACGAGCTCGGGCCGCTGACGGTCTACTGAGCGAGGCGGGCTAGACGGTCGGGGAGGTCTCGCCGTCCGCAGCCGGGCGGCGGTCGAGCCAGGCGTCGGGCATGACGAAGCCGGCGCGCGCCCGGTCGCTCGCCAGGGTCTCTTGCCGGTAGTAGCGCGAGAGGATCGACGGCCGGTACTCGAGGAGGTCCGGATTGCCCTCGGCGAACTCGCGCCAGGTGTGCGCCTCGGGCATCTCGGCCAGGCGGTCGTGGATGAGGAGCAGGTAGGCCCAGGTGATGGTGTCGTGGTAGAGGCGCCGGGCACCGTGGTGCTCCGCGAACGCCTTGAGCATCCGGATGAACCGGCCCGCCGCCTCGGCCAGGGGGGCCTGCCGCAGGCAGATCCAGCCCAGGCGCACGTGGTCCTGGTGGTGGAAGGCGCCATTGGCGATCTCGCAGCGCTCGAAGGCGCACACGAAGGCCAGGTCGTCGTCGCTGACGCCGGCCGGAACCACCGCCGGCTCGATCACCGCGGTCGCCTCGGTCATGAGCTCTCCTCGAGGCGGTGGCTGTCGGCGCTCGTGAGGTCCAGGCCGTAGATCTTCTTGAAGCCGGCGATGACTTCGAGCGTCTCGTCGGTGAACGGGGCCTTCCCCTCGAAGGCGTGCAGCACGATCCCTTCGAGCAGGTCCCCCAGGGTCAGGTCCAGGTACTCGGCGAGGCCCTTGAGCACCTTGAGCATCCGCTGCTCGA
>CAZIIB010000765.1:0-2351 GCA_964539125.1 uncultured Thermoanaerobaculia bacterium
ACTTCAACTTGCGCGACAAGAAGCAGCGACCTGGACGCAATCCTAAAACCGGTGAGGAAATTCCCATCACGGCGCGACGCGTGGTGACTTTTCATCCTGGACAAAAACTTAAAGCGCGGGTAGAAGCTTATGCTGGAAGCAGCGAACAACAATGAGTTACCCCCGATACCGGGAAAACGTTATTTTACCATCGGCGAAGTCAGCGATCTGTGCCTGGTAAAACCGCATGTGCTGCGTTACTGGGAGCAGGAGTTTCCCCAGTTAAAGCCGGTCAAGCGACGCGGTAACCGCCGTTATTACCAGCAACATGATGTGCTGATGGTGCGCGAGATCCGCAGCTTGCTGTATGAACAAGGTTTTACCATCGGCGGGGCGCGTCAGCAATTGGGGACGAGCACCAAGACCAAGATTCCCGTGACCGCCACCAACAGCAAGGATATCATTCGTCAATTACGTGTCGACCTGGAAAAGCTTGCAAGCCTGCTTAAAGGTTGAGCAGGGTGATAATAGCTTTGGTGTTCGGCGCTTATCTCGAGTATCATATCGCGCCTGTACACGTGGACGGCGGACGGTCACAGCTTTCCATCCTTAAGTTTTAAATCCAAACGGGGCGTAGCGCAGCCTGGTAGCGCACCACCTTGGGGTGGTGGTGGTCGGAGGTTCAAATCCTCTCGCCCCGACCAAATATTCAATATAGACAGGTGTTACGGGTAAAACCGCTGACACTAAAGTAACAAACCAATTATAAAACCGGATGCCGCCTCATAAGGAGGATACTGGATCCGCATCCGTACGCGAGAATGCGTACGGATATTTTATGCGCGTGAAGCTCAGCGCGGCAAATTGGTCATCCTGGCTGCAACCCGTCTATGTGCGCGAAGAGTGCCTTCCCACTGACACGCGTAATGGGGGCAGCGGTAACGATGTACGGGTACGAGCAGGCTCCATAGGCGATCAATGGGGCGACGGCGAATCCGGATCAATACTCCCATGCACCGCGGGCAAGTATGTTCACTGGCAGCGTTCAAATAGCCTGTTGATCTTGTGCTGAGCTTGCGCGATTTCATGCCGGAATTGTTTCCTCGAAAATCAATTTTTCAGCAAGAAATGCGGCGCTCAACGCCATCCGCCCACGCCGTCACATCTCTTGGCAACTGCATATACGACTCTTTCAGTCGATGGCGACTTCTATTGGAAAATAGTCGCTCATTCCTTGCATTTGGTATGACATATTAAACGACAAAAATTCGCGAAATCAACTCGTAAACGCCTAGTTTTGCGCTGCGAGTCATGTTTAAACAATAGTCCAGCCGCGCCCGATTATCCAGCTTCAAACATCGGCAAGCGGAAGCGCAGTCCTTTTTTCCTTTTCGCCACAGCTTGGGCCGCCAGCATTACGACGGTGTGATTGCCGTATTTCCTGTTGAGGGTGTCCACGGTCGCCATCAGTCGTTCATTGCGCTCATCTTCGTCTACCTTTCCAAAGAGATCCAGGCTGCGTTCTTCGCTCGGGCGGATCTCTGTGACGATCACTCCGCAGCCGCGATAGAGTTCACCGGGCTTATAGAGCCGCGCAAAGGCATCGCGCACGGCGCGGGAGAAGTCGAAGATATTGGCGTTGGGGTCGTCAAAGCGAGTTTCCTCGGCTCGGGACGCAAACGACTTCAAGGTCAGGAACACGGTCAGTCTTTGGGCGAGATAACGCTTTCTCACCAACTCGGTAACCAGTCGCGAGGTATGGTGCGTGAGGTGGGAGGCAATGAAATCCCGTTGTGAACTCGGCTGTCCCAAGGATGCGGTGCGTGCCACGGATTTTGGCGGACGCTTGGCAAGCTCCAAGGGGAATATGGGTCTGCCGCGCAACTCATGCCAGAGATCCATGCCGGATTTTCCCAGCAGACGCTGTATAAGTGCAGGATCGGCGCGGGTGTAATCAGCGGCGGTGGAGATATGGAATTTGTGCAGCAAGGCTTCGCGATTTCTGCCAATTCCGGGGATATCTTATATTTTAACCCCGACGAGGATGGCATGGATATCATGCCCAGCTACCACCATGCTGCCGTCGGGTTTATGGATGTCGGAGGCGATCTTGGCCAAGGTCTTGGTGAGCGCTATCCCGATGGATACGGTAATCCCCACCTCGCTCTTGACCGTGGTGCGAATGCTGTTCGCAATCTCGCTGAAACTCTTACGCCACAGGCTGCGAATAGCGTTTAAACCGATGAAGGCCTCGTCTATGGAATAGACCTCGATCTCCGGGGTGAAACGCGCCAGGATGGCAAACAGCTTATCCGAGATCTGGCCGTAGTAAGTAAAATCGGCGGGGATATACACGGCGTGGGGCAGCAGCT
>CAZIIB010000766.1:0-2347 GCA_964539125.1 uncultured Thermoanaerobaculia bacterium
GACCCAGCCGGTGGCGATGAGCATCTTCTTCGAGGCGACGACATCGCCCAGGTCCGCCTCGCCGTGCTTGCGGTCGTCCATGCGGAAGAAGGTCTTGCCGTAGCCGGACGAGCCCCGGTTGTTGATCGCGTAGACCGCGTAGCCGTGGTTGACCAGGTACTGGAGGCCCTCGCTGTAGCCCACGCGGGACTGGCCGCCGGGGCCGCCGTGGATCCAGACCACGGCCGGCACCTGGTGCTCGGCGGTCGCTTCCCGGGGCCGGTAGAGAAGCCCCGGGATCTGGACGCCGTCGTAGGAGGCGAAGCGCACGACCTCGGGGCTCACCAGGTTCTGCGGCTCGATCTCCGGGTTGAGGGCGTGGCTGAGCTGGCGGACCTCGCCGCCCCCCGGCGTCGAGACGTAGAGGTCCCGGGGCGAGCGGGAGGTCGAGGCGTAGAAGCCGAGCTTCGACTCGTCGTCCGAGAACCGTACGCTGGTGACGTCGGCGTCGGGCAGGTCCGGCAGCGGGACCGGTTGCATGGTCGCCGCCTCGTAGAGCCGGATCTCGGTCCGGGCGTCGTTGTTGATCCAGACCGCCAGGTACTTGCCGCCGTGGGAGTAGACCGCGCCCATCACGTCCCAGTCGGGCTGGACGAGCTCGGTCGTCTCACCGCTCGCCAGGTCGTAGGCCACGAGGTACTTGAACTCGTGCCCCCGGTCGGTCAGGTAGAGGAGCTTCGAGCCGTCGGGGCTGAAGGTCATGGCGACGTTGCCCTCGAAGCCGTCGTGGGCCGTGAGGTTCTGGAGCTTCTTGCTCTTGCGGTCGTAGAGGTAGACGTCGCTGTCCGAGGTGGAGATGTTCTTGGTGAACGCCAGGTGGCTCCGGTCCGGGGAGACGTCGGCGAAGGAGAGACCGGCGTCGTTCTGGTAGATCATCTTGCGGTCGAAGCCGTCGACCGACACCTCGTAGACGTCGAAGTACCGCTTGTCTCGCTCATTGGTGCCCAGGAAGAAGGAGGCGTCGTCCGGGGCCATCTCGTAGAAGCCGGCCTTGAGGCCCTCACCCGGCGTCAAATCGGTGGTCGAGCCGTCGGCGCCCAGCACGTAGACGTGGTCGAGCTCGTTGCCCCCCTGATCGCTGGTGTAGAGCAGGCTCTTGCCGTCCGGGAGGTAGGACTCGGCCCAGATCGAGTCGGTGGTCGAATGGGTGAGCTGCACCGGGTCGCCGCCGGCCACCGGGTAGGCGTAGGCGTTGAACACCCCCGAGGCGTCGGTCGAGACCAGGATCTTCTCGCCGTCGGGCGAGAAGGCGAGCCCCCCGAGGGCGGTGTTGGCCATGAACTGGTCGATGGTGTACTCGGGGGCGGGCTGAGCCGGCGGGGGCGTCTCCTTCCGGGGCGCGCAGGCCCAGAAAGAGGACGAGACGAAGGCCGCGGCGGCCAGCAGGCTCAGGGACGGTCGGAAGCGTCGGGATCTCATCGGAGGGCTCCTCGGGGTCTACGAAACGATCGGTACGAGCGCACGGCCTTGGAAGATCCTACGGCTCCGCGGCGGGAAGGTTGCCCGCGTCGCTTCGGCCGTAGCCGGTGAGCTCCACATAGCCCCGGCCGGAGATTGAGCGGCCCCCGCGACGGCCGGTGACCGCCACCGCCCCTTCCCAGTACCGGAACCCCACGTCGAGCTCCTGGTCTGCCAGGAGCGGCGAGACCTGGAGATCGAGCCCCGTGGACGGCACGTGGAGACGCCAGCGGGCGGGGTAGAGGGCGCCCGATCGGGGGCTTCGCCAGCGGTCCAGGACGGAGATCGAGACCTCGTCCCGGTCCAGGTGGCGCGAGCCGCCGTCCGGGCTCACCAGGGTGCCGCTCGAGGCGGAATCGATCGAGCCGTCCCTCCGGCGCAGGCGGTAGAGCATGAGGTCCCACCCGTCGGAGAGCTGGAGGGCGAACCAGTCCCAGCCCACCTCGCCCGGCGCGAGGGCGCTGGTGCTCCACTCGCGGTCGAGCCAGGAGAGGCCGGTGACCGGAATCGTCCGGCCGCCGGCGCGCACCGTGCCCCGGGTCGTGAGGCGCGGGACCGAGTAGTAGTAGGAGGCGTTGCCGGGGCCGCCGCCCTTCTGGGACAGACCGCGGTCGCCCTGGAGGACCGGCGGCTTGGCCGCCTCGAGACGGAGGTCGATGGCGAAGCCGCCGTCGGCCGCTTGCAGGCGCAAGGGGCCGAGGGCGGCGGGCCCGGCGCCGGGTCCGCCGGAGTCCTCCACCCCCCGGGCCTCACAGTCCTCGACCCAGGCGCGGAAGGGGGCCGCCCGTGCCCCGGCCAGTCCCAGGGCGCCGCGGGCCAGGCGCGCGGCCGAGTGGAACCGGCCGCCGGC
>CAZIIB010000767.1:0-2342 GCA_964539125.1 uncultured Thermoanaerobaculia bacterium
GGTAGTGGTCGATCCGGTAGATCTGGTCCTCGTCGAAGGCCGAGCGCAGCTCGCGATCGAGAGCCCGGGCCGAGGCCCGGTCCTCGCCGAAGGGCTTCTCGATCACCAGGCGGCGCCACTGGCCGTCCTCCGGATGGTCGCTCGAGCGGCGGGCGAGCCCCGACTGGCCGAGCTGGCCGGCGATGGTGCCGAAGAGCGAGGGTGGCGTGGCCAGGTGGAAGAAGGCGTTGCCCCCGACCCCGTGCTCCTCCTGGAGCTCCTCGATCCGCTTCCCGAGTCCCTGGTAGTCATCGACGGTGCTCAGGTCCCCCTGCAGGTAGCGGATGCGGGGGGCGAGGCGCTCCCAGACCCGGCGGTCGAAGTCGCAGCCCGCCTCCACCGCCTCGCGCATCCGCCGACGAAAGCCGTCGTCGCTCCACTCGGAGCGGGCGAAGCCGAGCACGGCGAAGCGGTCGGGCAGGAGATTGCGCGCCGCGAGCTCGAAGATCGACGGGAGGAGATCCCTCCGCGTCAGGTCGCCCGAGGCGCCGAAGACGACCATCACGCAGGGATCGGCGGCGCTCTCCGGGCTCCCCGCGCTCTCGGCCTCGAGGACCGGCGCTCCGGTCTGAGCCGCCATCTCAGCCCTCCCCGCCGTCGCGGCCCTTGCCGCCTTGGCCGCCCTCGCGCCGCACGGCGTGCCCACCGAACTGGTTGCGCAGCGCCGCGATCACCTTGTAGGAGAACCGCTCGTCGATCTGGGAGGCGAAGCGCTCGAACAGCGACTGGGTGATGTTGGGCATGGGGATGCCCTGCTCGAGGGCGTACTGGGCGGTCCACCGGCCGGTGCCCGACTCCTCGATGTAGGGAGCGATCCCGGCCAGGTTCTCGCCCTCCTGGTCGAAGGCCCGGGCCAGGAGCTCCAGGAGCCAGGAGCGGATCACCGAGCCGTGGGTCCAGAGGTCGGCCACGCGGCCCGGATCGACGTCGAAGGGCGAACGCCGGATGGCCTCGAAGCCTTCGCCGATCGCCTCGAGCATGGCGTACTCGATGGCGTTGTGGATCATCTTGACGAAGTGCCCGGCACCGTTGTCGCCCACCCGGGCGTAGCCGTCCTCGGGGGCGAGCGCCCGGATCACCGGCTCGATCCGCCGGTAGGCCCGCTCCGGGCCGCCGGCCATCATGCAGTAGCCGATCTCGAGCCCCCAGATCCCGCCGCTCATCCCGATGTCCAGGAAGTCGACGCCCCGCTCCCGGCACGCCTTGGCGTTGGCCAGAGTGTCGGTGTAGTGGGAGTTACCGCCGTCGACGATCAGGTCCCCCGCGTCGACCTCGTCCAGGGTCGCGGCGACGGTCTGGTTGGTGGGGCCGCCGTGGGGCAGCATGATCCAGACGGTGCGCGGCGCCTCGAGGCGCGCCACCAGGTCGGCGAGGGACGAGGCCGCCTCGGCCCCGTGCTCCACGGCGGCCTTCACCGCCTTCTCGTCGAGGTCGTAGGCCACGACCTCGTGGTCCTTCTCTACCAGGCGCTGGACCATGTTGCCGCCCATCTTGCCCAAGCCGATCAGTCCGATTTTCATTGAAGATGCCTCCTCATGTGAGCTCGTCGACGAGGGCTGCGAGGCTCTCGTCCACGTCGCCTTCTAGATGAACCCGCACCACCCGCCGGCCGTGCTCGGCCAGGGACCGGAAGTCCCCCAGCGCCTGGGCGCGGAGCAGGGTGGCGAAGCCGTAGCCCCGCTCCGCGCCGCCGGAGCCCGACCCCGACTCGGAGCCCGACCCGGTGCCGGGGATGGGGACGTCGTCGGCCCTCGATCCCGCGGTGAGGATCAGATAGACCCCCGTGTCCGGACCGCCCTTGTGGAGCTGGCCCGTCGAGTGGAGGTAGCGGGGGCCGTAGCCGAGGGTGGTGGCCACGCGGTAGCGGTCGCGGACGGCGCGCCGGAGCGTTTCGAGCGCCCGATGGCGCTCCGGGGTGCGCCGGAAGTACGGGAGCAGCGCCACGTAGTCGCCCGCCCGGGCGCTCGCCAGGAGCGCGGCGATCACCTCGGCCGGCGCCTCTCCTCCACCCCCCGCGCCACCCTCGGCTCCCCCTCCGGTCCAGACCGCCACCTCCCCGGCCTCGGCCGCCGCAGCGGGCTCGTCGAAGCTCCCCCGCTCGCGCCAGGCGGCGAGGAGCTCTCGGGTGTTCTCCTTGCTTTCGGTGACGTTCGGCTCGTCGAACGGGTTGACCCCGAGGATCGCCCCGGCGGTGGCGGTGGCCACCTCCCAGCGGAAGATCTCGGCGCCCAGGTCCAGGCGATCGTCCAGGGCGATCCGCACCACCGGGTGACCGGCGTCCTGGAGCGCCTGGAGGCGCCCCC
>CAZIIB010000768.1:0-2342 GCA_964539125.1 uncultured Thermoanaerobaculia bacterium
ACCCACGGGCCCCGGAGGGCCAACGGTTTTCAAGGCCCAACTTCAATGCCGAGTCGCGCAGCCGGCCGCCAGTCGCTCCGCCTCTAAGTTTCTGTCACGCAATCATTTACTTCTGGCGGGCCGCAAGAGGCACCTCAGCGATTTCGCGCCACGACACCTCGGAAATGTGTGGTGAGGTTGTCGTGACGGAGCCCGCAAAGCCCTCCGCCGGCCCCCTCGATCGGAGGGAGCAGGCAAGTGAACGGCGTTCACCTCTCCGTCACGAGCCATCAACGCGGCCCCTGCCGCTGGACCCCTCCGACGAGCCGGGCAAGCCCCCGCCGGCACGTGCCACCATCGGCGCCTACGAAAGGAGACCCAGATGGTTCAATCCAGCACTCAGACACAACCCTGCTCCACTCCTCGCCCCTGGCAAGGACAGACCCTCCTCAACACTCACCAGGCCTCCGCGTACCTTGATGGCCTGTATGCCCCGGCCACGCTCGAGTCCATGCGCACCCGCGGGGGAGGCCCACCGTTCCGGAAGCTCAACGGGCGGGTCTTCTACTTGCCCGAGGACCTCGACGCGTGGATCGCGGAGACGCGGCCCGTGCGATCGACGGCCGAGTATCAGGCGGCTCGGGACGATGAAGGGAGAGCCCCGGCCGACAGCTGATCGACCTGCGGCCGACCGGTGGGCCCTCTACCCCGGCCCGGTTCCCGCCGGGCCATCCGGGCCTGCCCCTTCCCGAGCCCCTGGGCTCCGCGCGTCTCCTACCAGTCCCTGGAGACCCGTGGCCTCCCATGACGCCGCTATCTTCGAGCTCGTCTCTTGGGCAACCCCAGCGCAACGGCGGATGCTCGAGCTGGCGGCCGACGTGGCCGCGGAGGGCGCCGCCGGCGGTGGCGAGATCGCCTTCCTGGCCCGAATCTTCGTCCAGGTCACCCTCCCGCTCCGGGAGCCCGGCGGCTGCACCTTCGTCCGCCGGAACGGCGACCTCGCCCTCAAGCTCGAGGCTCCGCCCCAAATCGGCCTCCCGTACGGTCGCTACCCGCGACTGATCCTCGCCTACCTGTGCCGGGAGGCCGTGTGGACCCGGAGCCGAGAGATCCGCCTGGGGGACAGCCTGAGCGACTTCATGCGGTCTCTGGGCATGCACGCCAGCGGCGGCCCGAACGGCCCGCTCCGGCGCTTCCGGAAACAGGCGGTCCGGCTGCTCGCCACGACCGTCTCCTGGTCCTGGACCGGCAGACGGGCCGGCGCCTCTGGACACGCCGACGTTGCAGTGCGGATCGCGTAGGAAGCTGTGGTCTGGTGGGGCTCTCAGCAGGATGAGCGCCGGCCGGGGCGCCGGGACGGCGCCGGCTGGCTGGCCCTGAGCCAGGAGCTCTACGACGAGGTGCTCGCCCACCCGGTGCCCCTCGGAGGCGCTGTGGCTGTACCCCAGCCGGTGCCACGTCGAGCGCCGGCTGTCCTAGGCCACGTCGATTAGCACCTTGGGGTTCTTCGACGCGATTCGAAGCAGCGTTCTCGCCGCACCGGACGGGGCTCGGCGGCCCTGTTCCCACTCCTGCAGAGTGCGAACGGAGACGCCGAGAAGCTCGGCGAACTTCGATTGCGGCAGGCCGGTCGCCTCCCGGATCTCGCCGACCGCGGGTACCGTCGTGATGCGCCCGTGCTCGCCCCGCTTGATCTCCTGGATCCCTTCCAGGATCTCCAGACCGATGTCGCGTTCACCCTTGGTCATCGATTTGCTCCTTGATCTTCCGTAGGACCTTCGTCGGGATGTCGTCCGAGACGTTTTTCGCATAGAGGGTCAGCAACCAGATTTCTCCCAGGCGGGTCCTGAGGTAATAGATGATCCGCAGCCCGCCCCGCTTGCCCCGACCGCTTCCGCGCCACCGCAGCTTCCGCAGACCTCCTGAGCCCCGGATCACATCACCCGCTTCCGGGTTGGCGATCAGGGACTGTTGCAGCGCCCTGTGCTCGTCCTCGGAGAGGTACTCGTCTGCGAGCCGGGTGAAGAGCTTGGTCTCGATGAAGACGAACACCGGGGGAGTATACGTCAGAGACGTATAGGTCGACCACCGTTCACGCTCCGAGATGATTCTCCACAGGCTCCCGCGGACGGGCCCGATCCATCCACGAATAGTCCGAGTCAGCAAACGGCAGCAACGCCGCTCCAGCTACCGCAGAGGCAGGTAGAGGACCTGGGCATCCCGCTCCCCCTCAAGGCTGCACCGTGCCAGGGGGACCAGGTCCTCGATCGCCCTCAGCCCCGCGCTCGGGCCAGCAGCCGCGCTCGGATGCCGGATAGGTGCCAGCCGGATAGGTGCCTGTCTTGCGCGCGATCCCGAACGAC
>CAZIIB010000769.1:0-2339 GCA_964539125.1 uncultured Thermoanaerobaculia bacterium
CGGTTGCGGATGTAGTCGGCGAGGATGAACTCGCCCAGGTTGTACGGCGAGGCGAAGTAGGCGCGACCCCGGTTGACCTGGGTCAGCTTCTCGACGAAGTCGGTCAGCATGGGGTCGGTGGCGAGCATGAAGGTGGTCACGATCACCTGCTGGCGTCGGCAGAGATCGGCCTCCTCGAGCGTCTTGTTGACGATCTTCATGTCGAGGCCGAAGGGATTCTTGTAGACCTTCCCGCCCTCGGTGATCGCCGAGGGCTTGCCGTCGGTGATCAGGAAGACCTGGCGGTTGGGCTGCTTCTGCCGGGCGAGCAGGCCCCGGGCGAGCTGCAGGGCCTCGCGGGTGTTGGTGTGGTAGGGGCCGGCCTCGATGTAGGGAATGTCCGCCAGGTCTACGCGCTCGGCCCGGTCGCCGAACAGGATGACGCCCAGGTAGTCTTTGGGGTACTTCGTGGTGATGAGCTCGGTGAGGGCCAGGGCCACGGTCTTGGCGGGGGTGATCCGGTCTTCCCCGTAGAGGATCATGGAGTGGCTGATGTCGATGGCCAGGACCGTGGCGCACGAGGTCAGGTGCTCGGTCTCATGGACCTCCAGGTCTTCCTCCGCCAGATCCAGGGAGCCTTGGGTGCGCTTCAGGGTGTTCTGCAGGGTGCGGGCTGCGTCCAGGTGGTGGAGGTTGTCGCCGAACCGGTAGGCCCGGGTCTCGGGCAGCCGCTCGATCCCTTCGCCGGCGGTACGTACGGGGTGGTAGCCGGGCCCGGAGCGGGAGAGTCCCGAGAAGACCTCCTCGAAGGCGCTCCGGCGGATCCGCCGCTCCCCGGACGAGGTGAGCTGCAGGCCGCCTTCGGCGTCGCGGGCCACCAGGTTCTGGTCCTCCAGGGAGGCGAAGAAGGCCTCGAGGTCGAGGTCCTCGTCGAGGTAGCCCTGCTGCTGCAGGTAGCGCATCCACTCCATCGCCTGCTCGGGATCGCCGCCCGAGGCGAGCAGGAGCTGGTTGAACAGGCGCAGCAGGTCGAGGCCCGCGAGCAGCGAGCGGAGGAGCTCGGGATCGAGGAAGCGGTAGCGGTGCCTCATGAGTCAGTGGAACCCATTCATAATATTGAGGTTACAGCATCCCGATGGCCATCCGTCCTCTGGGAATTGCCAAGGAGCGCTTCCTGTTGTAATCTGCGACGCAGGCAGAAGGTGACTCGACTTCCGGGAAGACTCCACATGACCATCAATCACGGCGACCAAGATTTCTAGGATCCTGCTTCTTCGAGGAAGCGCCGTTTCACCTGGCTCAGCCATGTGGAATACTGGTCGGCCTCTTCCCGTTCTCGCTGTGCCACTCGTGGGTGGTGTCTGAGGGTGCTCAGCGCATTCTCAGCCTTGGCGAACACGCCGAGTGGATTCTCTGCGCTGCGACAGAATTCCCCTACCACTCTGACGTAGGTCGTCAGGAAGTGGAAATCCTTTTCGCGGAGAAGGCAGTGGCGTCGAAGTTCTTCTGCGTTGACGAGAGCGAGGTCCGCGAAGGTCAGGTCGCCTTGAAGAGCCCTGTAGAAAGTCAGGTTGTTCAGTGCACTCCAACGATGTGGAGAGTCGGGGACGGAGAGCCGATCAAAATCTTGATACGCCTGGTTGGCGAGGTCAATTGCTTTCTCTAGGAAATCTCGGCGGCCGACGCTTAGAAAATCTCCTTCGACTCGGCTCAAGCGCCCGAACATTAGGGCCATGGCATTCTTGAGTCGGGCTTCCAGCTCATTCTTGGTTTGTTCGATCGCCTTGTTGGTCTCGTCGAACTTCGACTCCCACTTCCGGGCTTCTTCTTGCACCCGTCCCTGCAGCAGGGACTGCAGCGAGCGCCAACCGAAATAACCAGCTACTGCCAGGATGAACGAGAGAACCACGAGGATCAACGAGAGTCCTCCCAGAACACTCGTTACCGTGTCCAGCCGGCGACCGCTCGCTGCTAGGTCGTGAGCCGCTCTCTGGAGATCCTCATGAGGAGACAGCGGCTGAACTTGTCCTGCAAGAGGGGGGCTCGGCCTCGCCTCAGCCTCCTGTGTCTCTGTCGCACCTGGATCTGGCAGAGCGTTCTGGGCGCGCGCGATCAGGGGTATGAGGAGTAGAAGGAGTGTCGCGAGCGCGAGATCGATGGCCATCAAGCGCCAGCGATTCAAATACCTCGGCATCTCGGCAGTGGACGAGGGGGACGCGCATTGCGTGCCTCTGGCAGGTTCGCTGAAGTCGTCAGGCATTAGCTCACTCCACCGCTCTGTGGGCCTCGGCCGCCATGGGGCCGGAGGAGCTGGAACTTGACCATCTCCTTGTAGCTCACCTGGCTGTCCAGGTCCTGGC
>CAZIIB010000770.1:0-2339 GCA_964539125.1 uncultured Thermoanaerobaculia bacterium
CCGCCGCTCTTCTTCTGGCTGATCGCTCTGGGCTCGCTCCCCTTCGGGCGGGTGACTCCCTGGACCGCCCGGCTGCCCTCGGCGCTCGCGGCCCTCGGCATGATTCTCCTGGCCATGCGCCTGGCTCGCCGCTTCGGAGGCGAGCGCCTCGCCTGGCTCTCCGGCCTGACCCTGGCCACCACCCTCATGTTCTGGGACAAGGCGCGCTGGAGCCAGATCGACTCCCTGCTGTGCTTCCTGATCTGGGTGGCGCTCTCGGCGTTCGAGGCCTGGCGCGCCGGCGACGCCCGGGGGCGCCGGGCGGGCCTTCTCTTCTGGCTCGCCGCGGGCCTCGCCACGCTGGCCAAGGGGCCGGTGGGGTTCCTCCTGCCGCTGGGGATCGCCCTCGTCACCCTCGCCTTCGACCGGCGCTTGAAGGAGTGGAAGCGCTTCGCGCCGGTCACCGGCCCGCTCCTCTTCCTGGTCATCGTCGCGGCCTGGATGGCGGCGGCCACGGTGGGCGGCCACGGGGAGTACTCGGTCTGGGGCGCCCTCCACGAGCATTTCATCGAGCGGGCGCTCCACGGCATGCACCACAAGCATCCGCCGTGGTACTTCCTCCAGGTCCTGCCGGTGCAGCTCCTCCCCTGGTCCGGCCTGGTGCCGGGAGCCCTGGTGCTCGCCTGGCGCCGGCGCCGCCCGAGCGACCGGTTCCTGCTGGTGGCGGCGCTCTTCGTGGTCGTCTTCTTCTCGATCTCGCCCGAGAAGCGTGAGCTCTACGCCCTGCCCGCCGTGCCGGCCTTCGCCCTGCTGGTGGCGAGCTTCGTCGCCGCCGTCACGTCCCGCCGTTCCGGGGTCCACCACGGAGAGCCGCCCATCGATCGGCGCTGGCTCTTCGGCGGCCAGATCGCCGTGGGCTCGGTCCTCACCCTCGTCGGCCTGGCCCTGCCGGTAGTGGCCCGGGGGCGTCCCGAGGCACCCTACTGGATGGCCCTGGTGCTGGCGGTCGTGCTCTTCGCCTCGGGGGTGGCCACGCTCTGGGCCTGCCGCCGCTCGCAGCCGCTGCGATCGGCCCTCGCTCCGGCGGCGGGCCTGGCGGTGGGCTACCTCTTCGCCGTGACCTTCGTCTACCCCTCCCTCGAGTACCGCAAGTCGGCCCGCCCCTTCGCCGAGCGGATGAAGGCCGCCACCGCCTCCTCCCGGGCCGAGGGCCACCGGGTGTTGGCCCTCGACCTCAGCAACCTGCCCGAGGCGTTCGCCTTCTACAGCGACGGCGTCTACACGCTCGAGACCCAGGATCCGGAGCGTTTGGCGTCACACCTGGCCCAGCCGGGCGACGTCTGGGCGGTGACCAGCCGCGCCGGGTTCGACGAGATGTCCGAGCCCGCGCGCCGCCGTGCCGAGATCATCGACGAGACCAGCCTCGGCGGGCGCGACGTGTTGCTGGTGAGGAACCGCCGGACGGCTCCAGCGGGGCTGCCGTAGAATACGAGCGAGACCGAACGGAGTTACCGGTAGCGAGCGATGGCCGAAGCGACGAGACGAGGAGCAGCCCTGGGGACCCGCGTCCTGGCGGCGGGGCTCGCCCTGTGCGCCGTCGCCCCGGCGCTCCGGGCCGAGCTCGTGGTGCTCGACGACGGCCGCTTCTTCAAGGTCACCGCCTACGAGACGACCGGCGCCTCGGCGCGGCTCACCTTGCGCGAGGGGGGCCGGATCACCCTCCCCCTCGATCGGGTGGCGAACGTGGTGGACGACGAGTGGGTGCCCCCCGATCCGCCGGCGCCGGCCGGCGCGGCGGCGGCCCGGAGCTGGCGCTTCTCCGACGGCATGGCCGTGCCCCAGGTACCCTACGGACAGGAGATCTACGCCGCCGCGCGCCGTCGCGGTCTCGACCCGGAGCTGCTGGTGGCGGTGGTGCGGGCCGAGTCGGCGTTCGACGTGCGGGCGGTCTCCGCCAAGGGAGCCCGCGGCTTGATGCAGCTCATGCCCGCCACCGCCCGGCGGTTCGGTCTGAGCGGGAACGAGGTCTTCGACGCCGCGGCCAACGTCGACGCCGGGGCGCGCTACCTGGGCTGGCTTCTCGACCGCTTCGGCGGCGATCTCTCCCTGGCGCTCGCCGCCTACAACGCGGGCGAGGGCACCGTGGACCGCTACCGGGGCGTGCCCCCCTTCCGTGAGACCCACACCTACATCCGCCGCATCTTCACCACCCTGGGTCTGACGGTGACCTCGGTCGCCTCCCTCTGAGCCCCCTTCACCGGTAGCGCATCACCACCAGGGTCCGGTCGTCGTGGGCCGGGCGGCCGCCGGTGTGGGCGTCGACCGCCGCCAGGAGCCGATCGCGAACCTGGGCGGCCGAG
>CAZIIB010000771.1:0-2337 GCA_964539125.1 uncultured Thermoanaerobaculia bacterium
TCGCCCGCCTCGGGAGCTGGCTCTTCGTGGCGGCGGACACCCAGGGCCTGGCGGTCCTCGACGCGAGCGACCCCGCGAATCTCGAGAGCGTGGTGCACAAGGCCAACGGCGACCTGGTCACCTTCCCCTTCCCCCTGGGGGACCCGGCGCGCGGCGTGGCGGTCGATCCCCACGGCCGGGTGCTGGCGGTGGGCGGTGGCGTCGATGGTGAGGGCGTCATCCGGATCTTCGATCCCCTCGCCCTGGACGCGGACGCCATCGACGCCCTCGCCGCCGACCCGGACAACCCCGACCTCCTGTCCGCCCCCTTCAAGGGAATCTCGGTGCTCTCCAACCCCCTGGGCTCGGGCGGTGGCGACGGCACTCCGAGCCGGGTCACGGCCGTTTCCGACGACCAGCGCGATCGCTGGGTCATCGGCGTCGATTCCGCCCCGGCCGGTGTGACGGTCTCGCCCGAGACCCCGCCGGCGGGTGGCGGCGAGTACGAGGTGACGCTGACCGGCTCGGGCTGGACCGGAGATCCCGATCACCCGGGTCGGATTCACCCGATCACCCTCCGCGACCTGACCCGCGGCCGGTGGAACCGATCGGACACCGACTCGACCGGGACGTATCAGGTGAAGCTGAAGGTCGTGGCCGGCGACGTGGTCGAGCTGCTCAGGAACAGGCGCTCCCTGGCCTATGTCGCCACCCGCGGCATCGGCCTCCAGGTGGTGGACGTCGACGCCTTCTACCAAGAGGATCCGGACAACCCCGGCCCACCTTCGGATCTGGTGGGCACGTACACCGGCATCGGGCAGAACCTGGAGCTGTGCAACAACCCGGTCTCCGACATCGGTGGGTCGATCCTCGACCTGGCCGCCCTGGTCGACCCGGCGGCGACGGCGCACCCGCTGACCCTGGTGAGCCTGATCGCCTTCCGCGGCCTGGCCCTCTTCGACAGCGGCCTCGACGACGCGGGCGACCTCTCCCCCTACCAACAGCTCTGCCTCCAGGTCGGCGGCTCGGCGTGGGTGTCGGCCCTGGCGGTCCTCGAGGACTATCCGTTCGACCTGAACGGCGACGGCCGCTTCGAGAAGGAGGAGCAGCACGACTATCTGCTGGTGGCCCACCGTAGCGAAGGCGTGCTCATCGTCGACGCCCAGGACCGGGACCAGCTCGCACTGGTCGGCCAGGTGAAGCTGCCGGGCCAGGCGGTGGCGCTGGGCGTCGACCGGGACCACCGGCGCCTGTACGTGGCCGGGGCCGGGGGCGGGATCTACGTGGTCGACCTCGACCGGCCGCCCACCAGGGACCCCATCGACGCCAATGGCGACAACACCGACGACCGGGTGCTCGAGACGATCGCCCTCGACGATGGGAGCGGCGCGGGCACGGCGAGCTCGCCGATCCTCCTGGTGCCGGAGCTGGGCGTGGCCTTCGCCGGCACCACGGACAAGGGCCTCCACAGCGTCCAGGTGGCCGGGCCGGAGCTCTACGCCGTGGCCGATTCCAACTCCGGCCCGGGTGCCGTCTGGCGCCAGGTGAGCCGCCTGGCCCCCTTCGGGGTGCCGACGGCACCGGAGTCGAAGGAGGAAGGCGCGGAGGACCTGCCCGGTGCCTTCCGCATCCTCGCCCACCTGCCGGGTGGCCTGGGCGCCACGGTCACCCTCGACGTCGCGAGCCTGGGGCCGGGCGGCGAGCCGATCGCCGGAGCCGGAGACCCGGGCGCGATCCAGGACCTGCCGCCGGTGGCCCTGGAGGGCAGCGACGCCCTCGTCCTCCACCGCCTGGCGGACAGCCCCCTCGACGACGGCTACCAGAGCTACCTCTCGGACGAGGTGGCGGTCCTGGCCGACCTGTGGGCCGCCGACGGCTACACGCGGACGGCCGCCGAGACCTCGGCGTGCACCCGATGCGACGCGCCGGCGGGAGCCCACGAGATCCTCTCGGGCGACGCCGTGGCGGTGCACTTCTCGGCGGCCACCCGCGGCGCCCTCGAGCCGATCTTCGGGCAGGTGCGCCTGGACGCCGCGGAGCTCGAGATCCCCAGCGTGCGCTGGGAGACGAGCCCGTCGCTTCGCCAGGAGCCGACGCTCAATCCGTCGCTCGGCACCGGCGACGTGGCCCCGGGCACGCTCCTCGCCTCGGGCGAGCTCACCCAGGAAGCGACGGATCTCTCCGTCAAGTCCCGGGGGTTCGGTTTCGCCTTGACCCGCACCTATCGCAGCCAGACGGTGGGCGCCGGCCCCCTGGGCCCGGGCTGGGACTTCGGCTACCACCAGCGTCTCCGCGAGCTCCCGGACGGCGACGTCGAGTACTACGACGGCCGGGGGCGGCGGGAGACGTTTACTAAGG
>CAZIIB010000772.1:0-2334 GCA_964539125.1 uncultured Thermoanaerobaculia bacterium
TCGGCGAGTAGCCGGGAGAAAGCGCGGGCCGCTCGCTCGTCTCCGGGCCGGGGGGCCTACCTGCCCCTCTCGAGCGCCTCGCGGAACCCCGAGCTGGTGAGCAGGTCGTGGCTCGCCTCGAGCAGGGCGTCGGAGAGGACCTCGTAGTAGTTCTCGGCCTTGTACGAACGGCCGAAGCGGGTCGCCGAGCCGCTGGTGAGGCCGGTCCAGAGGGTCTTGCCGCCCGGGGTCTCGAGGGTGACCTTGACGCCGACGTCCGAGTCGTAGGTGTGGGACTCGGTGACGAAGAACCGCAGGACCTCGCCCTTGAGCACCACCGTCCCGCCCTTGTCGGTGGTATCGACGCCGAACTGCCGAAGGCTCCAGGCCATGTGGTCGGCGACCCAGGCGCCCACGTCGTCGCGGGTGGTGACCTCGAGGATCCGGCCCTGGTCGGCGTCCTCCACGTTCTTGGCGATGAGCTTCGGGTTGTCCCGGGAGTCGGTGAACGGCTCGACCCGCAGCTTGACCTTCGCCAGGCGGGTCAGGTCCACCACGCCGAAGTCCCCGATCTCGTCGGTGGGCTTCCACACCAGGGGAATGTCGATGAGCGGCCGCTTGCGAGCCAGGGCCGGAGCGGCGAGCACCACCGAGGCGGCGACGACGGCGAGCAGGGCGAGGGCGACGAGCCGGCCGGCGCGGCCGGCCCGGAGGGGGCCGGAAGAGGCGGACTGCGATCTGGTCATGGGGAAGCTCCTTCCAGGGGCGGTTGACCTCATGGCGAGTCGATCCGCGGGGCGGAACGGCGGGGACCGAGCCCCGGCGGGTCGCGAGACCCAATGAGGGAGAAAGTCTAGCAGCGGGGCCTCGGTCGAGAGGACTTGAAATCCGTTCACGCCATGGACGATAATCGTTCACGGCGTGGACGATTATCCACAAGACTATCTCGCTCGACTTGCCCAGGAGACCCTGCGGCTAGCGCTGGATGTCTCTCCCGTCGTCGTCTTGATGGGAGCACGGCAGACGGGGAAAAGTACCCTGGTCCAGTCGGCGCCGTTTCTCGACCGGCAAGTCGACCCGCCCGGTCGTCCGCTCTACCTCAGCCTCGACGACCTCGCCACCCGGGAACGGGCGGCTTCCAGCCCCGACGACTTCGTGCGGAGCGCTCCCCGGCTGATCCTGGACGAGGTGCAGCGCGAGCCGGACCTCATGCTGGCGATCAAGCGCGCCGTCGACGGGGATCGCCCCCGCCGCCCGGGCCGTTTCCTCCTCACCGGCTCGGCCAACCTCCTCCTCATGCGGCGGATCTCCGAGAGCCTGGCCGGCCGGGCCACCTACGTTAACCTCTGGCCTCTGACCCGGCGCGAACGTCTAGGCATTGGCCGCGCGGGGATCTGGGGAGAGCTCCTGGCAACGCCGATAGAGAAGTGGCTCGAGCTGGTCCGAGGGCAAGATCTGCCTGCCGCCGACTGGCGCTCCGAGGCCCGCGCCGGCGGCTATCCCACCCCTGCCGTCGAGCTCGGTTCGGACGAGGCTCGCACGCTCTGGTTCGACGGCTACGTGCGGACCTACCTCGAGCGCGATCTCCAGGACCTGGCGGCTATCGACAACCTCCTCGACTTCCGGCGGCTGATGCGGGCCGCCTGTCTGCGAATGGGTGACCTTGTGAACCAGGCCGAGCTCGGCCGCGACGTTCGCGTGCCGCGCGCCACGGTCCATCGCTATCTGAACCTCCTCGAGACCTCCTTCCAACTCGTCCGCCTGGAGCCCTACTCGATCAACCGCACCAAGCGCCTCATCAAGACGCCCAAGCTCTACTGGAGCGATCCCGGGCTCGCGCTCTTCCTGGGTGGCGAGGGTGCCCCGACGGGGCACCACCTGGAGAACCTCGTCCTGGTGGACCTGCTCGCCTGGCGCGACGGCCAGATCCCGCGGCCCGAGATCCTCTACTGGCGAACCACGAGCGGCCTCGAGGTCGACCTCGTCATCGAGCACCGCGGCGGTCTCTTACCCATCGAGGTGAAGTCCACCCGCCGCCCCGGCCCGGGCGACGTCCGCTCCCTGGAGGCCTTCCGCGATGAGTACCCCGATCTCGTCTCCGGCGGCCTCCTGCTCCACGACGGCGACGAGGTCCAGTGGCTCTCGCGGGGGATCCTCGGAGCGCCATGGTGGCGGGTGGTGTGATGGGGTGCTCTATGGCCCTTTCTCCCCTCCGAAGTGAAGAAGGTCGGAACGAGCACTCCGCCTCCTGCGGCTAGGGTTCTAGGAGTAGAACAATGAGAGTGTTGGCGATCGAGATCCACGGTTTCAGGGGTATTGGCGAGTCTAGGCTTGTGTTTCCTCAATAGCTAGCCC
>CAZIIB010000773.1:0-444 GCA_964539125.1 uncultured Thermoanaerobaculia bacterium
CCGGCGGCTCCGTGGCCGTGGTCTGTGGTGGTGATCTCTACCGGGTCGATCCGGCGGCCCCACCGGATTCGCCGCAGCGGGCCCCGGTCCGCCTCACCGCCTCGGCCGGCCGCATGGCAGCCCCCGCCGTTCTGCCCGACGGCCGCCTCATGGCGCGCCTGGAAGAGGCCGACGGTGGCAGCGTCCTGCTCATCTCCCTGCCCGACGGCACCTGGGCGACGCCCTGGCGGGACGGGGCGCTCGCCGAGCTGGAGAGCTTCCGGCCGGCTCCTCCCGACGGGCTCCTCCTCGCCTCCGCCACCGAGGGACCTCTCGAAGCGGCGTCTCTCGCGGACCCCTTCGCCCGGGCCCGGAAGGTGGGCCCGCTCCGGGGGTGGCAGCTCCGGGACCCGGCGCCCTTCTCCGACGGCAACACGCGCTCGTAGTCGGGAAACTGCCCGGAGA
>CAZIIB010000773.1:454-2330 GCA_964539125.1 uncultured Thermoanaerobaculia bacterium
CCTTCTCCGACGGCAGCCTGGTGGCGGCCGCTCGCCCGGCGGACGGCCGTTCTCCCTTCGGGCTCGTCCGGCTGGCCGAAGCGCCCGGAGCCGAGCCCGAGCCGCTGGCGGCGGCCGCCGGCGCCCACCTCCTTCAGCCCCTGCCACTCGAAAGCTACCGGGAGGCGCCGGTCCTGCCGAGCATCGTCAAGCCCGACATGGCCACGGGCTACCTGGTCCTCTTCGACGCCGCGCGCACCGACGACCCCGCTCTCCACGGCCTCGGTCGCGGCGGGGTCGAGGCGGTGCGCCTCTTCCCTTGGGAGGAGGGCCCGGGCTCGGGGCGCGCCGTAGACCTGGCTCCCGAGGAGGACGGCTCCCTGTTCCTCGAGGTGCCCGCCGACCGCCCCCTGGGCATGGCCCTCGTCGCCCCCGGGGGCGAGCTGCTGCCGGCGACGGGCGGCCCGTTCTGGGTGCGGCCCAACGAGCGCCGGGCGTGCCTCGGCTGTCACGTGAGCAACCGGTACGCGCCGCCCGACGTCCGGCCGCGGGCGCTGACCGGCCCTCCCCGGAAGATCGCCTGGCAGAGCGGCGCGGTGGCGCCGGCCGGCCGCCAGTCCACCGGCGGGGAGACTCCGTGAGCCGGAGCGACGACCGCCCGGCGTCGGTCGCTCTCGGCGCGACGGCCTTCGCGGCTCTGGGAGCCCTCGCGGGGCTCGCCCTGCTCGCGGCGCCGGCGCTCTCGACGGCGGCGGCCTCCCACGGGGCGCCCGGGCCGAGCGGTGGGCTGCTGGCGGAGGTCGCCGGCGTCCTGCCCGTCAGCCCACCGGCCGGCACCTCCTCGTTCGGGCTCCGCCTGGCGGCCGGGGAGCTCCCCCGCGGCGCCGCAGTGAGCGCCCGGGCCGCGGGCCGGAAGGTGAGCCTGGAAACCCGGGTCCTCGCCCGGAATCCGGACGGCAGCGCCGCCCGGCTGGAGATCCGCTTCCCGGCCGCGGCCGCTCGCCCGCTCGAGCTTCGCGGGCTTCATCTGGCGGACCCCGTGGCGCTCGACCCGGCGTCCGGACGCCCGGCGGCGGGCGCGACCGGCGACGTGGTCGCCACCGATCTCGCGGGTCTCCTCGAAGAGGCCGCCTGGCACGGCGACCTCGAGCGCGAAGGCTCGTCGCCGCCGGCCTGGTGGGGCTCGGTCGAAGCCCGCCTCTCGCCGGAGGTCGATCCTGCACCCGCGACCCAGCTCGACTTCATCGAGGCGGCCTACGCCGAGAAGGGGCGGCCGCGCGAGGCGGTGCGGCTCTACGCGACGGTCCTCGACGGGCTCCCCCGGAAGCGCGGGCCGGAGGCGAACCGCGTCTGGCTGCGCGGCGCCTACGAGATCGCCCATCTCTACGAGGGCGTGCTCCGGGACTTCCCCCGCGCCCTCGGTTGGTACCTGCGCTGCGCGGAGAACGGCCCGGACGATCCGGCCGAGGCGCGCCAGAACTCGATCGCCGCCGGCTTCGGGGCGGCCCGCGCGGTGGAAGGGTTGGGCGAGCGCGCCGCCGGGCTGACCCTCTACCGGCTGCTGGCCCGCGACCTCATCCTCGATCCGGACCCGTACGGCGACCTGCTTCTGCCCGAAGTCTTCCTGCGCATCGGAGACGCCGCGAAGGCCGCCGGCGAGGGGCCCGCGGCGGCCGCGGCGTACCGCGCCACCATGGCCGCCGCCGCGCGCCTGCCCGATGGGGCGCCGTCGAGCTTCCGGGCGCCGGGATCGGCGGCCCGTGCGGCGCTCCGGCTCTTGTCGGCGCGCGAGGTGGACTTCGGGCGGGTCGCCGACGGGACCTACGCGGGTGAGGCGTTCGGCTACAACGCGCCGGTGGGGGTCCGCATGACCTTCCGTGCGGGCCGGTGCACGGCG
>CAZIIB010000774.1:0-2322 GCA_964539125.1 uncultured Thermoanaerobaculia bacterium
ATCGGCAGCCGCAGCACGTGCGGCTGAACCTCGGCGCGGAGCTTGGCGATCAAGAGCTGGGCCTCCACCGAGAGGAGGCGGGTGAGGAGAAACGAGGTGCCCGCCTGCAGAACGACCGCGGCCGCCACGCCGCCCAGGATCGGAAAGAGGAGGCCGACTTTGCCGCCCCGCAGGACGTCGTCGATCACGTACTTGGTCGAGGCGGGGAGCACCAGGCCGGCCAGGCGGTTGAACAGGATCAGGAGCAGCCCGACGATCACGAGCTTGCGGCGTGGCCAGATGATCTCGCGGAAGGCGCGGCGCAGGCTGGCGATCGAGGGCTTGGGCTTGTCGGACATGTGGATCGAGCTCCGGAGGAGGGTTCGCGAAGGAGTTGAGACTATACAGGCTGGCGGGGGCGCCCTCGCGGCCGGCCTGCGCGGGAGGTACCCGGCCACCGCGGAGGTCTTCACCCGGCTGCGCGACGAGGAGGTCGTCCACCGGCGCCGGCTGACCGAGCTCTCCCGCCAGCGGTTCGGCGAGCACATCCCGCCGATGCGGCGCGTGGTGGCGGCGGAGCTGGCGGCGATCTCCCACATCCGCCACCGCTACATGGACACCCCGTTCCTCTCGGCGGCCTTCCAGGTGCTGGTGGGAAGAGTCCCCGTCTTCCTCACCGGCGTCTTCATCGGCAGCTCGTGACGATGTGCCTTCGGAGTACGATCGCAGGGCCATGAGATCCGTCCCTCGTCCACGCCGCTCCACCACCGTCGCACGGGCGGTGGCGGCCCTCGCGATCACCTGCACACTCGCCGCGCCAGCCGTGGCGGCTCCTCCGGATGGTCCCGGAGCCGGAGAGGTCGCCGCCGGTGCTCGGGTGGGCACCACCGGCCTGGGCGCCGAGGTCGCCTTCCGGGCGGGCGAGCGCATCCAGGTGCGCCTGGTGGCGAGTCGGTACTCCTTCGGCACCACCCTCTCGACGCCCGACGTCGACTACCACGCCGACGCCCAGGTCGGGGCGGGATGGGTGCTCCTCGACTGGTACCCGACCGGCGGCGCGTTCCGGCTGAGCGCCGGGGCCGGCTGGAACGGCACCAAGGCCGACGTCTCGGCGCCTCTCGAGGACCTGCTTCGGGTCGAGTACCCGGACCTGCCGGTCATCCCCTTCGACGTGGGCACGGCCTCGGGGACGGCGAGAGGAGACGATCTCGTGCCGGTGATCCTCCTCGGCTGGGGCAATCCCTTGCGCGGCGGGCGCTGGGGCGTTTCCTTCGAGATCGGGGCCTTCTATCAAGGCGCTCCTACCGTCGACCTCCGCGTGCAGACCTCGCTCCCCGTCGACCTGATCCCCGGGGGTCAGGCGGCCCTGGACGCCCTGATCGCCGACCAGGAGCGCGAGCTCGAGCACAAGCTCCGCGACTACCGGGTCCTGCCGGTCGTCAGCCTCGGCGTGAGCTACCGGTTCTGACCACGGCATCCCTCTCCGTCAGTTCTCCGGCGGGTGCTCCGCCAGGTACTTCTCGACACCGGGGAAGGCGAGGGCGCCCTTCTCCGTGTACCAGGTCATGACCTCGACCTTCAGGCGGCCGGCCCGGACCGCCGGGTCGGCCTCGGCCAGGCGGCGCGCCTCCTCGACGCTCCCGATCCGGTAGAGGACCAAGCCGCGCTTGGCCTCGTCGTCCTGGTCGCCGAACGGGCCCGCGACCACCGCGTGACCCTCCCGGGCCATCCGCCGCAGGTGGCCGAGGTGCGCGGCCTGGATCTCCCGAAGCTTCGCCTCGGGGTAGTCGGTGGGGTTTTCCGGGCGCTCGAGGAGCACGAGCTGGTAGGTGTCGAACTCCATCGGCGCGGCCGGCTCTTCGGCCGCCTGGGGGGCGGGCTCTTCGGCCGCGGGCTCCGGCGGCTCCTGGCACGAGACGGGCGGGATGGAGCCCAGGAAGGCGGCGAGAGCGATCGGGGCGACGCGGAGCGTCGAGGTCATGGCGTCCTCCCTTGTCGGTTGGAGCCGGATGATACCGTTTCAGTAGCTACCCATCCCCGGAGGATTCAGCGAGGCGCCTCTCCGCCTGCCTCCTCGGTGTGCTTCCGGTCTTTGTCCTCGGCGGCCTCCCGGTGCGCGCCGGGCCGGGCGGCGCCGGCTCAGAACAGCGCGGGCCCGTCGCCCTCGCCGTCCGGGGCTTCCTCGCCGCCACTCTCGTCCTCGGCCCCATTCTCGGCGGGGGCCGGAAGGTAGACCCAGCGGCCCAGGCCGCGCAGGTACTGGATCTCCACCGGGCTCTGGCGGCGCTGGTTGCGGAACTGGTTGATCTTCGAGTCCAGGTCGTCGATGAAGTGGAGCACCAG
>CAZIIB010000775.1:0-2318 GCA_964539125.1 uncultured Thermoanaerobaculia bacterium
AGCCGAGCCGCTCCTCGGGGAGACCGTCCGCCCCTTCGGCCGCATCGACGCGCTGGTGAACAACGCCGGCGGCGCACGGCGCAAACCGTTCGCCGAGACCACCGAGACGGACTGGAGCGAGATCCTGGAGCTCAACTTCCGCGCCCACGTGCGGATGAGCCGGGCCGCGGTGCCCCACCTCCGAGCCCGCGGCGGCGGAGCGATCCTGTTCATCGCCTCGATCTGGGGCCGGGAGTCGGGCCCTTCCGGTCTCTCCCTCTACGTCACCACCAAGTCGGCGGTGATCAGCCTGGCCAAGTCCATGGCCCAGGAGCTCGCCACCGACGGCATCCGGGTGCTCTCGGTCGCCCCCGGCTCGATCCGCTTCCCCGGAGGGAGCTGGGACCGGCGGGCGAAGGCGGACCCGGAGGGCATGGCGGCCTTCGTCCGCGACCAGATCCCCCTCGGCCGCTTCGGGAGCCGAGAGGAGGTCGCCGACCTGGTGGCGTTCCTGGTCTCCCCCAAGGCCAGCCTCGTAACAGGAGTCGCGATCAACATAGACGGCGGGCAGTCGAAGAGCCTGATTTGATCTCGCCCCTCACCCTCAATCCCCTACCCTCCCGGCCCATCCGCCACGGAGGCCGACCCCGCCGGGTCTACTGGATCACCCCCGCATCCCCTCGTTCCCCCTCACACCCAGCTTCTCCGCCACGGAGGCCGACCCCGCCGATCCACCCCCACCCCCTCCTCCGGGCGGAGGAGAACGCCCCAACCACCGAGGTGGCAGCCCGCGGGGCGCGGTGGTTTCTCGCCGGTCGCCGTCCGCCGCCGAGAAAGCCACCCGCCCCGCGGGCGTGTCCTCCCTCGACCGCCGAAACCACCTACCCTCCCACCCGGAATTTTCGCCGCCCGATTCCGCCTTCTACTATCTGAGCAAAGTTCCCTCAAATCTTCGACGGGCACGCCCTGCGGAGAACGAGGGCCGATCGATCCCGCCGCCCGAGGCCCCTCGCCGCAGCGGCGGCGGATTTGCATAGACCATCCGACGTGGGGTGTCGATGACCGAGAACGAATCGACCAGAGAGCCCGAGACCATGACCGAACGCACGAGCCTACCGGTCCTCGCATTGCGCAACTTCGTCCTCTTCCCGGGCGTCACCGCACCGATCCAGGCCGGCCGCCCGCACACCTTGAAGGCCATCGAGGCCGCGCTCAAGGCGAGCGACAGCCCCTTGATCTTCGCGGTGTCCCAACGCCGGCCTGACGAGGACGCCACCGCCGAAGACCTCCACACCATCGGCACCGTCGCTCGGATCGTCCAGATCCAGCGCGGCCTGAACGGCATGCAGCTCCTCCTCCAGGGGGAGTACCGAGGGATCGCCGTGCGCATCGGAGAGACGGACGGCTACTTCCAGGCCGTGGTCCGCGAAGCCGAGGAGCTCGCGCCGGTCGACGCCACCGACCCGGCCTTCACCGCGCTCTACCGGGAGGCCCGGGAGAAGGCGGCCGAGCTCGGCGAGCGCTCCGGGCTCCCCGGCGAGGTGGTCCAGCAGCTCCTCGCGAACGTCGACGAGCCCGGCCGCCTGGCCGACCTGGTGGCCGGCTACAGCGACATCCCGCACGCCGAGAAGCAGATGCTCCTCGAGACCCTCTCGGTCGAGGAGCGCCTGCGCCGCGTGCTGGTGCACGTACAACGTCAGATCAACGTCATCGAGGCCCAGGAGGACATCAAGTCCAAGGTCCAGGAGGAGCTCGGCGGGCGCCAGCGCGAGATGTTCCTGCGCGAGCAGCTCCGGGCGATCCAGAAGGAGCTGGGCGAGGACGCCGGCCCCGAGGAGCTCGACGAGCTGCGCGCCAAGCTCGAGGCGAAGGAGCTGCCCGAGACGGTACGCAAGGAAGTGGACCGCGAGCTCGGCCGCCTCGGCCGGATGAACCGCGAGGCGATGGAGTCCCAGGTGATCCGCACCTACCTCGAGACCATCGCCGAGCTGCCCTGGAGCGAGCGGAGCGATGACCACCTGGATCTCCAGCGCGCCGAGGAGATCCTCGAGGAGGATCACTACGGCCTCGAGGACGTCAAGGACCGGGTGCTCGAGTTCCTGGCAGTCCGCCAGCTCCGCGACCAGCGGCGCCGGCTGGAGGAAACGGACGAGCGCGAGGGCGACGGCGAGAGCGAGGAAGACCTGGCGGCGAGCGCCCCCGAGGCGCCGGCCGAGGCTTCGGGGCCGAGCGCAACCGCCGCAGACGGCGAGGAGCCTCCGGCCGGCGAAGAGACCCCCCGCACGCTCGACGAGAAGAAGGAGGCCAAGGGACCGATCCTCCTGTTCGTCGGCCCGCCC
>CAZIIB010000776.1:0-2313 GCA_964539125.1 uncultured Thermoanaerobaculia bacterium
GAGCCGAGCTCGGAGCCGGTCGAGAACGGCGTCGTGGTGCCGGCACGGCAGGCGGACTCCCACTCGGCTTCGGTGGGCAGGCGGAACCGCTCGCCGGAGAGGCGGCCGAGGCGCGCCAGGAAGCCCTGGACCTCGTACCAGCTCACACGCTCGACCGGGCAGCGGAGGCCGCACGCCCGGAAGTGGCTGGGGTTTCCGCCGGTGACCCGCTGCCACTCGCCCTGGGTGACCTCGTACTTGCCCAGGTAGAAGGGGCGGGAGATCCGCACGCGATGAAGCACCTCGTCGGCCCGGTGGCCGGGCTCGGACTCCGGGGTGCCCATGGTGAAGACGCCGGCCGGGACCAGGACGAAGGCCATGCCGGTGGTGGGGTCGGTCCACTGAGTCGGCGGGCCGGCCCGACCCCGGCAGCCGGTGAGGACGGCCAGACCGCCCAGGGAGAGGCCGGCGACGAGCTGAACGGCACGGGTGGCGGGCATCGGGACGCCCGCGAGCTTACCCCGCCGGGTGCGACGCGTTGAGCTCGCGGAGCCCGATCTCGGCGGCGCGTGCCCAGCTCCAGCGGAGCGCCTCGCGGCGCGCGGCGCCCCCCCGCTCGGCGGCCTCCTCGCGCCGGGTCGCCACGTGCCGCATCAGGTGCCGGAGATGCGCCTCGTCCGGCTCGGCCCACTCGCCCCAGTCGAGGCGCGGGTCGTAGAAGATGGGATCGTCGACCGGGCACATCCGCGCCACGCGGATCGGGTAGGCGGTCTCCAGGCGGGCGAAGGCGCGGTGGGCTCCGTGATCCGTCACCAGGACCGGCAGCCCCGACGCCATGGCCTCGAGGATCGGGAGGCCCCATCCTTCACCGCGGGTGGGGAGGACGAAGGCGTCCGCGCCGCGGTAGAGCGCGGGCAGTCGCTCGTCGGGCACCGGATCGAGACGACGGATGGGCGGCGGGTCCGCGCCCTCCTCCCGGACCACCCGGGCGATCTCGGCGTCGAGGTCGAGGTCCGGACGGTAGGGGTTGTGGGACAGCAGACAGAGCTCCACCGGGTCGCGGTGCGTGAACTCGCGGCAGAAGGCCCGGACCAGCAGCGGGAGGCCCTTGCACCGTTCCCACTTGCCGACGGCCAGGAAGCGGAAGCGCCCGCCGCGCCGGCGCGTTCCAGGCCGGAAGCGCTCGGCGTCGACGCCGTAGGGCACGACCCGCAGCCGCTCCGCCTCGACGCCGCTCGCCTCCAGCACGCGCACCCCCCAGGCCGTCGGCGCCCAGACCTGGTCCGCGCCCTCGACCAGCGCCAGGCGGGCGGCCGGCACGCGGGTCGTCTCGGTCACCACCGCCGCGGCCCGGGGTCGGCCGAGGGTGGACGGCATCTGCTCCCACGGCCCGAGGCCGATCCCGGGACCCTCCTCCAGGTCCCAACGGGTGCTCGCGGCCTCGTGGTCCCAGGGGTGCACCACGACCGGCGCCAGGCGGTCGAGGGCCTGCGCCATGCCGCGGGCGATGACGCCCCAGCCGCCCGGGCTGAAGTAGCGGCACGAGAGATGGATCACGGCGCCTCCTCCGCCACGGGGGTCCGACGTTCCGCCACCCGGCGCTCGACGGCCCCCTCGAGCGCCTCGCGCACCCGCAGGAGACAGCTCCTCCACTCGCCCGGCGTCTCCTGGCGGAAGAGGCGCAGCGTCGGGTACCAAGGGCTGTCGTCGCGGTCGGTGAGCAAGCGCCAGTCGGCGTTGGGCGCGTGGAGGAGCGTCCAGACCGGCCGCCCCAGGGCGCCGGCGAGGTGGGCCATGGAGGTGTCGACGGTGATCACGAGATCGAGGCGCTCGACCACCGCGGCGGTGCGTGCGAAGTCCCCCAGGTAGGGCGCCAGGGAGCGGATGGGAAGCCCCGCGAGCGTCTCGGTGATCTCCTCGGCGGGCGCGAACTGGAGCGAGAGCAGCTCGACGCCGGGGACCTCGGCGAGCGCGGAGAGCTGCTCCGGCGTCACCGAGCGGGCGCGGTTGCGGACGTTGGTGGGGTTGCCGGTCCAGACCACGCCGACCTTGAAGCTCCCGCCGAGGGAGCGGAGGAAGCGGTCCAGGTCGAAGAGATCATCGTCCGCGGCCCGCAGGTACGGGACGCGCCACGGCACGTCCTCGAGGCGGGCGCCCAGCACGCGCGGGAGGCTGAGCAGGGGAAGCTGCAGGTCGGCCTCCGGGCAGCTCTCACCGGGGCCGACCACCCGGTCCACGCCGGGCACGGTCGCCAGGAGCCGGACGAGGGGCGGCGACGCCTCCACCACCACCCGCCCGCCGCGGGCCCGCGCCCGCTCGGCGTAGCGCACGAAC
>CAZIIB010000777.1:0-2309 GCA_964539125.1 uncultured Thermoanaerobaculia bacterium
GGGTGGCGGCCGTCACCCGGGCCTTTTCGCCCTGGCCCTCGAGCACCGCCAGGGCCTCGTCCACCAGCTCGGGCTCGCTGCGCAGGCGGGCGGCCAGGGGGAAGAGAGGCACCTCGAGACAGGCGATCCGATGCGGGTCCCGTGGCACACCGTCACCGGCCTGCGGCGGCGGCGGCGAGCGGCGCCGCCGCGGGGGAGCCGATCGGCCGGAGGGGCGCCGCCGGGCGCCGGCGGGAAGGGTCGCGGGCACCGGCGTGGTCGATCGACTCGAGGACGCGGAGGCGAAGCCCCTCGGTCTCGCCTGGAGCCCTTCCCCGGGCCTTCTCGAGGGAGATCCGGGTGTCGAGGCCGAGGAGCAGTAGCGGGGAGCAGGGAGCGCTCCGCCGGCGGAGGCAACGGCCCCGGAGGCCGAGCACCGCCGCCGCCGCCGCACCGCTCACCCGGTAGGGGGCGGAGACCAGGAGCGCCGCGCGGTGGTCTTGGGCCGCCCGGGCCAGGCGCAGCCAGGCGCCCTGGGCTCCCCGGCCGCCGGGCAGGGGAGGAGCTCCCAGGTCGACGACCACCAGGGGGAACCCCGTCCCCAGGAGCATCTCGGTGCCGGCCAGGGCCTCGCGGACCCGGCGGGGCCGCAGCCAGAGCAGACGCTCGAGGTCGGTCCCGGCCGCGGCGGCGACCGCCGGATCGAAGCCGTCGCCGAGGTCGACCAGGGCCGCGGCCTCTCCCACCCCGGTGGCCGCCGCCAGGACGGCGAGGACCAGGGAGAAGCGGCCGCTCGACCCCCTGCCGACCAGCTCGACGAGCTCTCCCCGGGCGAGGCCGCCCTCCAGGAGACGGTCGAGGCCGGGCAGGGAGGTGGGCAGGGCGGAAGCCGGGCGGTCGTCCTCCATTCGGCTCCGGAGAAGCTCGCGGGCGGTGGTGAGGCGCGATCTGAGGCGCCGTCTGAGACAATGGAGCTCGGAAGGTGGCTCGGGGGCCGGCCGGACGGTGTCACGGGGGGTAGGCGTGGCGATCTGTCCGGCCGGTGCCCCCTCGAGCCATTCCGCAATCTGGAGTCGAGCGCTCATCGGTTCCGTCGTCCCGGCGCCGGACGTGCCCGGCCGTCGGGACGATCAGGATAGGCGGTATATAGGCGGTAAGTCAAGGGGCAAAAAAACGGCGCCCGAGGAGGGCGCCGTGGACTTCGAGGTCGTAGACCGCGAGCGCGGCGATCAGGCGCCGAGGAAGCCGGCGATCTTCGAGAGCGTGCGGGCCGGCAGCGCGACGTGCACCTGGCCGTCCGGCGCGTCCACGTCGATGACGAAGCTCGCTCCCCGCTTGACCACCCGCACCGTCTGGGAGTCGCTTCGGACGTCGACCAGGGTGGCGTCGGGGCACCTCTCGAGCTCCCGGGCGATGGCCGCGAGCGCCGGCCGGTAGGGCGCGATCTGCTCCCGGAGCCGAGCCCGCTCGTCGGCCGGCATGGCGACGGCCGCGATCCCCAGACCGAGGTCCACGGCTGCGGCGGGCACGGGCACGAAGACGTGCGTGCCCTGGGGACCGGTCTCGTGCACCTGGACCGTCACCATCCCCGAGTGCGCCACCGTGGCGGCCAGGGCCACCCCGACGCCCAGGAAGACGATCGCGACGGCCACGGCGAGGGCGATGAAGACTCTGGCGAAGCGGCCCATGGCTTACTCCGCTTCGGGCGCGTCGTCGATCCAGACCCGGACCTGCTTCTGGCCGTCGCGCACCGTGACCAGGTCGCCGGCACCCTCGGCGGTCAGGGCTTGGATCGCGGCGCCGAGGTCGAGCTGGTTCCCGGGGCCCGAGAGCAGGGCGTCGAGGACCGCGATGGGGAAGTGGGCGTGGATCTCGGTGCCGTCGGCGGTCGCCGTGCCCTCGACCCGCAGGTAGGCCCCCTCCTTGAAGAAGACGATCGTCTCGGTGTCGGTCTGGACCTGGGCGAAGGTCGCGTCGGGCGAGCTCTTGAGGGAGGCGAGCACCCGGCGGAGGTCGTCGGCGGTGACGTCGGTGCCCTCGATCTCCACCTTGCCGTCGTGGACCTCGCCGGTCTGCTCGAGCATGGGCAGGGCGCTCTGGACGAGGGAGATGGGCAGGTTGACGGTGACCCGGGTGTTCTCGTCGCTCGGGTCGTGGACCTTGACGTGGAGCCACAGGCCTTGATCCTGAGGCTGGGCCGCGGCGGCGGGCACGGCCAGCAGCAGGACCAACGCCGAGGCGGCGAAGGGTGCGAGGAAGGCGAAAGAGCGTCGGGTGGTCATCTCGGGGTCTCCTTGAAGTGTCTCGTCGTCGACTGCGTTCATCCGACA
>CAZIIB010000778.1:0-2307 GCA_964539125.1 uncultured Thermoanaerobaculia bacterium
CCCATCGAGCACCCTCCTCTGCGGCTCTGCGCCTCTGCGCGAGAACCTTCGTGCCGGATCCCGGCTCCTCGTCGGTTTGAGGCGAAGCTTCACTGGAAGCCGCGGGAAGGCTGATTCCGACGGGGGTTGACAGGGTTTCTTGCCATTCGGTATAACTAACCGGTCGGTTCAACCAACTGGTTGTTTTAATCCGACGACCCAGAAAGGAACCCATGCCGAAGCCCCACGACACCCCGACCCGCCCGGCCGAGAAGATCCTGGCCGCCGCCGGGGAGGTCTTCGCCGAGCGAGGCTTCGCCGGCGCTCGGGTGGACGAGATCGCGCGCCGAGCCGGCGTCAACAAGGCGATGCTCTACTACCACGTGGGCGACAAGGCGGAGCTCTACGGCCGCGTGCTCGAACGCTACTTCGAGGACCTGAGCGAGCGCCTGGCCCGAGCGGTCGAGAGCGGCGCCCCCGCCGAGCGCCTGGCCGGGCTGCAGGCGGCGTTCGCCGCCACCGCCCTCGCCCATCCCCCCTTCCCCCAGATCATGCTGCGCGAGATCGCCGGCGGGGCACCTCACCTGCCGCGCGAGGTCCTCGCCGGCATGGCCCGATTCATCGGCCTGACTCGCCAGGTGGTCGAGGACGGCCGCGCCCGCGGCGTCTTCCGTCGCGACGCCGATCCCCTCGTGACCCACATCCTGGTGGTGGGCGGCGTCTTCCTGGCGGCCAACGGCCTGCGCCTCTTCGAACGCCTCGAAGAGCTCGGCGTGGACGCCCCTGCCGACACGCTCGACCTCGCGCACGTCGCCCGCTCGGCGAGCGACATCATCCTCAACGGAATCACCCTGCAAGGAGACCTGTCATGAGCTGGCGCAAGCTCGCCCTTCCCTCCATCCTCCTCCTCGTACTCGCCGCCACAGCCTGCTCCGGCGACTCGGACGACGGCCGTATCCACGCCTCCGGCCACATCGAGGCGACTCGGGTCCACCTCGCCGCCAAGGTCGGCGGCAGCCTCCTGGCCGCACCGCTCCAGGAGGGCGACCGGGTCGCTGCGGGCGATCTCGTCGCCCGCCTCGACACCGTCGACGCCGAGCACGAGCTGGCTCGCGCCCGGGCGCAGGCCGGAGCCGCCGACGCGCACCTGCGCCTCCTGCTCTCGGGCACCCGGGTCGAGGACATCGACCGCGCCGAGCAGCAGCTGGCCCAGGCCCAGGCCGAGCTGGACAACGCCCAACGAGACTTCGATCGCCTGAACGGGCTGGCCGAGCAGGGCACCGCCACCGAGAAATCCAGGGACGACGCCGAGACCCGCCTCCAGGTGGCGAAGCGCCGGGTCTCGGCCCTCAAGGCCGAGCTCGACAAGCTCACCGCCGGCCCGCGGCGCGAGGAGATCGAGAGCGCCCGGGCCCAGCGAGCAGCCGCCGAGGCGACCGTGGCGACGGTCGAGGAGCGCATCCGCGAGGCGACGGTGACGGCGCCGCGCGACGGGGTGATCACCGACCGCATCGCCGAGCCGGGCGAGGTCCTCGCACCCGGCGCGCTGATCAGCGTGCTGACCGACCTCGAGCACCCATGGCTCAACGCCTACGTCGGCGAGCCGCAGCTCGCTCGCATCCACCTGGGCGACACGGTCACCGTGCGGGTCGACGGCCAGTCGCAGCCGTTCGAGGGCAAGGTCTCCTACATCTCCTCGGTGGCGGAGTTCACGCCCAAGAACGTCCAGACGCCCGAGGAGAGGGCCAAGCTGGTCTTCAAGGTGAAGGTCGCGCTGCCCAACCCGAACGGCGTGTTCAAACCGGGTATGCCCGCCGACGCCTACTTCGGAACCGCTGCCGCCGGGAGCGAGGGATGAGCGAGGAGCCCCTTCTCCGCCTCGACGGCCTCGAGGTGCGCTACGGCGACACCGAGGCGGTGCACGGCTTGGACCTCGAAGCCCGGGAGGGCGAGGTGCTCGGCCTGATCGGCCCCGACGGCGCCGGCAAGACCTCCACCCTGCGGGTGCTGGCCGGCCTCCTGCGGCCGAGCGGCGGCGGGGCCCACGCCTTCGGCCTGCCGATCTGGGCCCACCGGCGCGCCCTCCACCAGCGGGTCGGGTACCTCGCCCAGCGCTTCGCCCTCTACGGCGATCTGACGGTGGATGAGAACATCCAGTTCTTCGCCCTCATGTACTCGGTGGCTGGCTGGCACGAGCGCCGCGACGAGCTCCTTCGCCGCGTCGAGCTCCTGCGCTTCCGCGGTCGCCTGGCGGATCAGCTCTCCGGCGGCATGAAGCAGAAGCTCGCGCTCGCCTGCACGCTGATCCACTCCCCCGAGGTGCTGCTC
>CAZIIB010000779.1:0-2304 GCA_964539125.1 uncultured Thermoanaerobaculia bacterium
CTCCGCCTCGAGGAGGGCGTCGTCGAAGCTCAGGCGCCCCTGGAGGCCCAGCGTGCCGAAGAGCGACGAGGCGGCACTGAGCTCGATGGGCTTGCCCGACCTGCCGGGCCTGTGATGCTCTGACCGTTCGAACGGTGAGCCGCTGGCCGTGAGCGCTTCGAACGTCTGTCGACAGACGCCCTTGATGGAAGCGCCGGGAACCGTGAGGAGGCCCCTTCGGAGGACCGGTTCCTTGACGATCCGGTCGCCGGCCAGCCCGTAGGAGCCCGACCCGACGTGGAGGGGTGAAAGCACCTCGATCTCGAGCTCGAGGGCACCGGTCAAGAGCCGTTCCGTCTCGAGCGAGTCGTGGTAGACGGGGCGAGCCGCCCGCCGCACCACGTCAGGCATGGCGATCCCGAAGTAGTTTCGGGGTGGTGGCTGGGATCGAAAGCTCACCGGCTCCTCCTCCCCGAAGCCTGGGAGTCGATCCAGGTCGCGAGAGGGCCGGCCGTAAGGCTTTCCACGAGCTCCAGGGCCTGGTCCCCACCGAGGGCGAGTCGCTGTCCCCTCCAGGTCGGGGCGAGGCGCAGTTCGGAAGGCAGGGCCATCGTGTCGTCGGGCGAGAGGCCGTAGGTTCTGGCCTCCTCCGGCCCACAAAGGGCTCCGGCTCCGAGGATGCCGGCCGAGCCGTTCCGGAGGCTCTCGAGCTCGATGCTCGTGATCTCGACCGCCACCTGGCCCAATCCCCGGCTCTTTCCGAAACCGATGGGCACGTCGCCCTGGTCCATATCGGCCAGGACGCCTCCGATGAGGCCGAGTTGCCAAAGAGCGAAGTTCTCTAGATGGATCTTCGTGTAGAAGGTTCCGGCGACGACCACCTCGAGGTCGAAGAGGGCGCCACGCGCGGCCTGGCCGGTTCGGCGGTCGATACCGACCTGGTGGCGCTCCTCGGTGGCGTTGGCGGAGGCCGCCGGAGCCGACATGGAAGCGGCTCCGGGGTCCTGGCCGCCGCCGCGCTCCCAAGGGTAGGCGTCTTCCACGTTGCACCGACCGGCGACCCTGAGAGAGCCGAAGGTCTGGCAGGCGGGACACTGGTCGCGGAAGATCTCGGCGTCCGATTGTGGTCTGGGCCTGTTGCCACGGCCGCGCTGCCCCGAGCGCTCGCGGGGCGGTCCGGAGCGGCAGCGCGAGCGCCCATCGAAGGGATCGCAGACCTCCACCGTCAGTCCCCTGAGCACGCGCTCCGCCTGACTTCGCATGGCGCCCTTGAGACTCGTGCCCGGCAGATAGACCGTCTCCCCGTGAAGGGCATGGTGACTTCGGACGAACTCCATCCCGGGCCGCGTCGGGTCGGCGCCCTCCTGCCCGCTCTTGATCAGGATCGGACCCCGCGGAGTGATGGCAACGTGGACGGCGGCGCGGTTGAGCCAGCGGCGAAACATGTCAAGCCTCCTCGGCCGGCCAGAGAACCGCGGCGATGCGCTTCTCGGCCTCGGCTTTCGTCGCAGTGAAGTCGAGGGTCTCGTAAGGGTGCCCGGCGAGGAGCCGCCCGGCATCGGTTCGCCCGAGGCTGAGGTCCGCGAGCGAGACGCGGCCCAGGCCCCGGCTGGTCAACCCTCCGAGGCGGAGCTCCCCGGTATCCAGGAGCTCGAGCGTCTTGAGCACCAGGCCGAGCTGTAGGAGGTCATCCACGTTTTCGAGGAGGATCTCCAGACGGAAGGCCGTCCCGGGGGGCACGACTTCGAGGTCGTACTTGATCTTCTGGCGTGCCACCCGGCGATCGCGATCGATTCCGACGCCATCCCTGACTTCGGTCCGGGACAGGGCCTCCTCGGCGAGCGGCAGGTCGGCCACGAACACCCGACCGGCGAGATGCGGGGAGCCGAAGAGGCCGCAGACGACGCAGATCTCTCGAAGCACGTCATCGAGCTCGATGGACTTCCCGGCCTTCTTGGCCTTCTCGGCGATCTTCTCCGTGCAGAGCTCGACGAACGGATCGCACGCCGGTAGACGATCGTCGGCGCGACCTCGGAGAACCGCCTCGAGACCCGCGCGAAGAACTCCCTTCAGAGAGCTCCCAGGCAGGAAGAGGCGGTTGAGCCCGTCGCGGATGACGGGCTGGTCCGACGTCGCCACGTCGAGGCTCTTGCCGGCGCCGATCCGGAGCCCCGTCTCGGTGACCACCAGTCCCGTGATTCGGTAACGGGTCGAAAGGCGGTCGAACCTGGAGAACTGCGTCGCTCGCTCAGCCACGGCTTCTCTTCTCCCTTCCCCCGCAGACGTACTTGTATTCACGGGTCACGTAGCCCAGGAAGAGCGAGG
>CAZIIB010000780.1:0-2302 GCA_964539125.1 uncultured Thermoanaerobaculia bacterium
AGCGCACCCACACCTACAACAGCCGCCTCGCCCAGGAGCTCGGCAAGTGGGCGGAGACGCAGGAGGGCGGCGAAGCGATCCACGGCGCCCTCTTTCGCGCCGTCTTCGCCGAGGCCCGGGACATCTCCCGGATCGAGGTGCTCCTGGAGGTGGTGCGGGGGGCCGGCCTGCCGGTAGACGCCGCGCGTCGCGCGCTCGAGGAGCGGACCTTCCGAGAGGCGGTCGACCGCGACTGGCAGCGCGCCCGGGACCTGGGGGTCACCGGCGTTCCCACGTACGTCGCCGGCGGCTACGCCGTGGTCGGTGCCCAGCCCTACGAAGTCCTCGAGGGGCTCGTCACCCGGGCCGGCGCGGCCCGGCGGTAGGAGCGCACCCGGCGGGCCGCCATGGGAGCGGGCCGGGGGCCCGCCCAGGGGCGCCATGGACCGCGCGCACCGTTCCCTAGGGCGGGCCCCCCGGCCCTAGTTCGGTCCGAACCCGTAGCGGTCGAACAACCCGGTCAGATCGCTCGAGCCCTGGGTGGCCGCGTCGAGCAAGTAGTAGTTGATCAGCCCGCCCGAGAGCTGCTGGATCCAGACCTCGATCTGCGAGGTGGAGAACTTCACCACGTTGGGCTGGAGGAAACCGTTCGGCTTCGGCCCCACGATCCGCAGGAAGAGCTCCGAGCGCCCCGGCACGGCGCCCGAGATGCAGAGCGTCTCGGGGATGCAGGTCGTCTCCTGGCGGGTGGGGATCTCGGTGCCGCCGGCGGTGATCCGGACCTTGAACTGGAAGCCCGGGAGCTCGGGCGTGGTGAGCCACGCTCCGGCCGGTGGGTCCGGGGCGAAGGGCTGGCGGTCGGCGACCTGGAGGACGTCCGGCATGGGAGGGCTGAGGTAGGTCGTGGCCTTCCCGGTCTGAAGGTCGGTGACGGTGAACGTGACGTTCTGGCTCGAGAACGTAGAGGCGAAGATCCAGCGCTCGCCGTTGACCGCAGTTCCGTCCACCACCTTGGCCACCAAGTCGACGCCGTTGGTCTGGTAGAAGTGGAGGAAGGCGCTCGTATCGGTCACCTCGGTCGCCATGCCGTCGAAGTGCGTGGGCGTGGTGTTCGGGTTGTCGACCGAGGCCTGGAGCGCGATCCGACCGCCCTGGACGCAGACCACCGTTGGGTCCCCGCAGCTCGGTAGGTTCTCCTTCGGCAAGATGACGGCGCGCCGCTCGACGGCCGGGGAGGTCGCGCCGGACCGGGCCGACCGGGGCGTGGCCCGCGCGGCGAGAGCCGGGGCTCCCGGGCGAGCCTTCGGCGTCGGCGTGGCCGGGAAGGCGTTCGTGTCCGCAAAGAGCGTGAAGTGGCCCGGCGGGTTCACGTAGGTGGCCTGGTCGCTCCCTTGCGTGTCGACCACGGTGATCGTGTACTCGACGTCGGTCAGGGAGGCGGCGAAGACCCAGAACTTGCCGTTGATCTGGGTGCCGTCGATGATCTTGACGACGACCTCGGCCGCGTCGGGCGTGAAGAACCAGAAGTACCCGGCCTCGGTCGGAGCCGACGACATCGAGTCGATCACGACGCCCTGGCCCGTGCCCGCGGTCACGTTGCCGGGAACCGCGTAGGGGTTGCCCGAGAAGTCCTGCCACTCGACCGTCACGTGGAAGCGGCCGTAGTAGCAGAGCCCGGAATCGCCCGTGCCGCCTTCGCAGTTGCCCTCGGTCTGGGCGCCGACGGGTGCGGTGAGCGCCAGACCGACAAGGACTGCGAGGGGTGTGGCTCCGAAGACGACTCGGGCGCGTCGGGCGAGCGCGAGCAGCGTGCCAGGGGTCATGAGGATCTCCAGTCGCGAAGACGGCTCGTTGATAGGGCTGTACAAGCTCCATCATCTCATGCCGGCGGGCTCGGCGCGGCCAAGGGTTGCGCTGATGACCCAACTGCACAACAGAAGTGTCAAATTCGACAGTATCTGCCAATCAGTTGGCCGCTGACGGCGAAATTGCGGCCGAGGCGATCCGCAAATTCTGCGATTACGGCTTATTTCGGTTGACACCGCGTCGACTCGACGCTAGCCTTGCCGGCATCCGGGGATCCACCCGGAACCGACCGGGAGGTTTCGATGCCCGCCAGCCCGCCGCCCTCGATCGTCCCCGCGGACACCGCCTGGATGATGGTCTCCTCGGCCCTGGTGCTGCTCATGACCCCGGCCCTCGCCTTCTTCTACGGCGGCCTGGTGCGCTCGAAGAACGCCCTCAACACCATGATGATGAGCTTCGCCGCGCTGGGCGCGGTGGGGCTCGCCTGGGCGGTGGCGGGCTACAGCCTGGCCTTCGC
>CAZIIB010000781.1:0-2298 GCA_964539125.1 uncultured Thermoanaerobaculia bacterium
CCCAGATCTTGGCATCGCTATGGGTTGGCCCCCAGGCGGGCATGCCGGTCATCTTCACGCCGTGCTTGGTCACCCAAAACAGTTCCTCGGGCGTCCACTCTTCCACCGCCTCCTGCAGCTTGGGTGGCCTGGGCATCAGGCCCTCGCTGATTTCTGTGGAGTCGATTCCCGGCGCAAGATGGCAGCCCACACACATCTCGCGGTAATGACGAAATCCTTCCGTAACCATCCGGGGATTATCCAGGGCCGGTGCGGTAATTCCCCTGGCATGTGCACGCACCGAATTATCCATCGTGGTACTCAGAATGAAACGCGTTACCGGATTATGCGGGTCCGTGGCGGCAACGTTGATGACCCCGGTGAACATCACTACCACGCCGGCAATAAACGCAATCACCAGCAGCCAGAAAAGTCCTTTAATGCATTTCATAGCCACTCCTAAAATGTAGTGAATCCATTATGTCCGATAGCATATTACCCTGTTTCATAAAATCCATACATTTTTTACCGACACTTACATCTTGCAATTACCTCAGCACTCCGTGCTGCGCCTGCTTAAATTCCTGCCGGACCACCTCCATCAGAGAATATGCATTGTCCCCGCAAATCGAAGCTCCTATTTCTCCAGTTCACGCCGACGACGCTGAAATTCCTCGTCGTCGATCTCACCGCGTGCATAGCGCGCCTTCAGGATATCCAGTGGACTTTCCCTGCGGGGCGACGGCACCGAGGTCCTTGCGCCGGCAAACACCCGCACAAGCAGCACGACGATCACAATCAACACGATCCAGAAGATCCACATACCGGCTCCCATCCAGTTGCCGTTTCCGAACATATTCATCTCCGGTGAATATCCTCAGATGCGTACCTTGCGCAGGCGCAGGGCATTGCTGATCACCGACACCGAACTGAAGCTCATGGCGGCGGCGGCAATCATCGGCGAGAGCAGCAGACCAAATACGGGATACAGAATGCCCGCTGCCACCGGCACGCCGAGCGAGTTGTACACAAAGGCGAAGAACAGGTTCTGACGGATGTTGCGCATCACCGCGCGGCTCAGGCGCCGCGCCCGTACGATGCCGCGCAGGTCCCCCTTCACCAGCGTAACGCCCGCACTTTCCATCGCGACATCCGTGCCGGTACCCATGGCGATGCCGACCTGGGCCTGCGCCAATGCGGGGGCATCGTTGATACCATCACCGGCCATGGCGACGATGCGATGCTCGGCCTGGAGTTTCTTTACGATCTCGGCCTTCCTGTCCGGCAGGACTTCCGCCTCGACCCGGTCGATGCCGAGCCTCCCGGCCACCGCCTCGGCCGTGGTGCGGCTATCGCCGGTCAGCATGACGATCTGGATGCCTGCTTCATGCAGAGTACGGATGGCCTCGGGCGTGGAGTCCTTGATGGGATCGGCCACGCCGATGAGACCGGCGGGCTGGCCATCGACGGTGACAAACATCACCGTCCGGCCCTCTGCGCGTCCGGCTTCGACGGATGGATGCAGGCCGGCGGGGTCGATCCCCAGACCTTCCAGCAGTTTCACATTACCCAGGGCCACGGATCGCCCTTCGACCTCCCCGGTGACACCCTTTCCGGTGTGGGACTCGAACTGCCGGGTCGGACTCAGTGCGATATCCCTGTCACGCGCGCCGCGCACGATGGCCTCGGCCAGCGGATGCTCGCTGGCGCGCTCCAGGCTCGCCCCCAGTCGCAGCACCTCGGTTTCGTCGAATCCATTGACCGCCGCAAGAGAGACCAGCTTCGGTTTGCCCTCGGTGAGGGTGCCGGTCTTGTCCACCACCAGGGTATCGACCTTCTCCATGAGCTCCAGCGCCTCGGCATTCTTGATCAGCACGCCCAGGCGTGCGCCCTTGCCGGTGCCTACCATGATGGACACCGGTGTGGCCAGCCCCAGAGCGCACGGACAGGCGATGATAAGCACGGCCACGGCGTTGATGACGGCATGTGCCAACCGCGGCTCCGGACCCCACACCCCCCACACGATGAACGTGATCACCGAGATCAGCACCACCGTCGGCACGAAATACGATGCAACCATGTCGGCCAGCTTCTGAATGGGGGCCCGGGAGCGTTGCGCCTCACTGACCATGCGCACAATCTGCGCCAGCAGGGTGTCACTACCCACGTTCTCCGCCCGCATCAGCAGACTGCCGGTCCCGTTCACGGTCGCGCCGATCAGGTGCTCACCGGTGGTTTTTTCCACCGGCATCGGCTCACCGGTAACCATCGCTTCATCGACGGCGCTGCTGCCCTCCGTCACCACACCGTCGACCGGCA
>CAZIIB010000782.1:0-2298 GCA_964539125.1 uncultured Thermoanaerobaculia bacterium
GTAGCCGCGGCAGGGTGTTGCCCGCCACCGACAGGCCGCTGTCCCGGAAGACCTCGAGCACCAGGAGGTCGCGCTGCGAGTGGAAGGAGCGCAGCAGGCCCAGGGCCTGGCGGAAGGTCACCGGATCGGTCGGCTCGAGAAGGAGGCGGGCGCCGTCGACGCTCCCGCCGTCGCCCACCAGCATGGAGAGGCGGCCGGAGGGCAGGTCCTCGGGCACCGCCACCTCCACCGAGCGCCGGAAGCTCGCTCCCTGGAAGCTCTTGAAGTCCAGGTTGAGGCGCACCCGGTCTCCGGGATGGACCACCGCCCGCTCGGCGTGGGCCGCCACCAGGGAGGCGGTGCGCGGCTTGGGGCTCTGGTGGATCACCGCGTCGATCCCCGTCACCTCGACCTTCTCCAGGGAGTTGCCGGTCAGATAGCCGGCCAGGGCCACCAGGTAGGCGGCCGCCTGGTTCGCGGCGTCCCCGCCGTCGAAGCTCTGGCGCACCGGCACGTCCCCCCACCGGGCGAGGTGGAAGGTGGCGTCGAGATCGATCCCCTGGGGGCCGTTGGAGAAGGTGGCCGAGTCGAGGCCGCCGATGGTGGCGGCGGCGAGGAGGGCCGGCACCAGCTCGGGCATGGACGCCAGGCGCATGTGGTAGTCCCGGTCGCGCGGTCCCCGCACCGAGAGGTGGAACGGGATCATGGGCGCCGTGGCGCCCAGGCGGCCGCGGATGCCGGCCTGGGAGTCGGTCTCGAAGGCGCCCACCACCGGCCCCAAGTTCGAGATCTTGAACGAGTTGTAGGCGCTCGGCAGGACGGTGAGGACCTCCGACGAGGCCATGGGGACCTCGAGGGGGCCCATGCCGAGGAAGGCGTGGCCGAAGGCCAGGATCTCCGAGCCGTGGCGCTCGGTCACCGTGCCGGTGGCGGCGAGCTGGAGGTCGCCGTCCACCAGGACCGCCGCCACCGGCGCGCCGTTCTGAAGATCGGGAAGCGCCGCCGAGGTCGTGCCGCCGCTCGCCGCCACCTGCCCCAGGCTCCCGGCGAGCATCTTGCGTGACGCCTCGCCGAAGCCGCTGGTCGCCCACTCGATCGCCGAGCGGGCTCCGGGGGCCGCCTGGCCGAGGCGCGGGGCGAGCACCGACAGGGTCTTCTCGAGGAAGCCCTCGGGCAGCCGGCCCGCCAGCAGGCTGGCGAGGTCGACGTGCGGGGTGGCCGGGGCCGCGGCCGAGCCCACCGGCATCGGGTCCGGCGAGTCCAGGCCGGAGGGCAGCTCGCCGATCGAGCGCATGGCGGCGATGGGAGTGATGCCGGCGATCGCCTCCTTGGCGAAGGGCCAGGCGAAGGCGACCGCCCCCACCAGGTGCTCGTCGATGAACACCGGGCTGCCGCTCATTCCCGCGACGACGCCGCTCTCCGCGAGCCCGTGGCCCGAGAGGCGGGCCAGGACGTAGGAGGCGCTCGGGTCGGTGTTGTGGAGCACGCCGAGCACCTCGACGTCGAAGCGCTCCGGCTCGGTGCCGGAGAAGACGGTGAGACCGTAGCCGGTCTGGCCGCGGACGATCTGGTCCACCGGCAGGCTGGCGAGGCGCGGGGCCTGGGCCGCGGGCGGGCTCGGACCCGAACCGGCGGCCCCGGCCGCTCCCGGGAGGAGGAGGCCGAGGCCGGCGAGGAGGAAGGCGAGGGCTGTCGGGCGAGAAGACTTCATGTCGTGACTCCCACGGTCGGGCGGGTGACGTCCAGGGGCCGGAGCCTGCGTCCGGCCGGATCGAGCGATTCTTTCAGATGAGGTCCGCATCAGGGCGCTTCGGCGAGCCGTCGCCGGATCTCGGCGGTCGGCACCGCGCCTTCGCGGAGGACCTCCAGGCGGCCCTCCGGCTCGCTGCCGGCCGTGAGCCGGACGATCGTCGACGGCGCGCCGCCGGGCAGCCGGCCGCCGTCGACGACGGCGGCGTCCTCGCCGATCAGAAGCGCGGCGGCCGCTTCCGCGTCGAGCACCGGCGCCTCGCCGCTCCGGTTGGCGCTGGTGGCGGTGAGGGGCCGGCCGAGCTCGGCGAGGAGGCTGCGGAGGCCCTCGTGGCCGGGGATGCGGACCGCCACCGACTCGGCGCCGGCGGCCGCCGGCAGGGGCCGGCCCCCGGAGCGCTCCAAGGGCAGCACCACGGTCACCGCGCCGGGCCAGAGCAAGCCGAGGCGGCCGGTGCCGGCGGCGCGCAGGTCCACGCCCAGGGCGGCGACCTGGTCGAGGTCCGCCGCCACCACCGGCAACGGCTTGCCGGCGGCTCTCCCCTTCAAACGGTAGATCGCCCGGACGCC
>CAZIIB010000783.1:0-2294 GCA_964539125.1 uncultured Thermoanaerobaculia bacterium
TATACAGGGAGGCAGCGCGGTCCGCCAGGAAGACGACTTCGTCACCGCGCCCCGTTCGTATGGCGCTGCGGCCCTCCTTCTTCCTCGGGTTGATGGCGGCCTGCCTCCAGTCCGCTCGTTTCAACCCGATCGTGAGGATCCCCGCTCGCAGCAGTCGCAGTTGAATATCGGTGAATGACAATCCGACCAGCCGCCCGGGCAGCGGTGCGACATAGATCTCCTGGGAGCTCTTTCCGAAGGTCAACAACTCATCGTAGACCCGGACGATGCCGGGGGTGATCAGAGCTTGGCTCAGCATCCTCGCTCCGAACACGTCGCTCCGGACGATCTCGTCCGCGTCACTGTGCTTCAGAGGCTCAAGAACCTCGTGACTCCTTGTTTCGACGATTGTTCGGACCCGTGGCGCAATGCTCTCGATGGTCAGTATCGTGGCGATGGCCTCCAGGTCGCTGGCGACGTCATCGGTGGGCTCGCCGAGGATCAACGCGGAATCGGCCCTGGACACGTCGGCGCGCTCAAGCGTGCGCGAGTTGGCCGGCTCGCCTTCCACCGTCCAGGCACGCCGGTAGCGCCAGTTCCTCTTGAGCCGAACAGCGCGCTTGTCACGGGTGACGACCACGACAGGAGGCTTCCTCTGGAGATCCTTACTGCGAAGCTGCTCGAGAATCCGCTCCGTCCGGTCGGTCCATCCGAAGATGACGGTGTGCCCCTTGAGCCGGATGTGCCTCCAGGGCTTCGGGTGCAGGCTCTTGACGTCGAGCACCCGTTCGAGCAAGAGCGTGACGATCGACGCAGTCAAGAACGTGACCACGGCGACGCCGAAGGTGAGAACGAGGATCGCGACGATGTTTCCAGCAAGTGTAATCGGGTATTCCGACTCGAGGCCGCTGAACAGATAGTGGAGAATGGCCAGGGACGATCTGCCGAGAGTCCGGAAGGCGCTGTTCTTGGCGCCCTCGATCAAGTACATGAGGGCGGAGCCGACGAGCCAGACGACCGCCAGAAGAAAGACAGTTCTTCCAATCATGAATTGGTGAATGAAGTAGGCGAATCGGGAGAGCCGCAAGAGGACCAGAAGCGGTGCGAGAAGAATGATCGTCGGAATGGCATAGCGCCGTACGACTCTGAACAGGCGCCCAACCCGGCTTGAATGCCGCCGCTGATATTCGAGCGCGACGGGATTCGCCGGGATGGTGATCTTGTCCAAGCCAGTCGACTCGGAGAGGCCGAGCAGGTAGGGGCGGTTGTCGTCGTCGGCGTGGGCTGCTAGCCCGTAAAGGGTGTCCAGGAGCCGGCGGATCAAGCCGGGTCCGACGGTCGTCCCCGTGACCAGGAGCGCGGTCGTCCCGAGCGCCCGTATGTTGTGCTTGCGGTCGCTGTAGGCCGTATAGGGGATGTCAACTAACGTGAAAAATGGGTACTTGCCTTCGAGTCGATCGGCGATGTCGGAGTCGACCTCGAGAAGAGTTGCCACGTTGTCCCGGAGCAAGGGGGCCAGGCGTTTGTCGGGCACGGCGCTGCTCAGGAAAGCGACGTCGAGCTCTCTGGTTCGGAGCTTCTCCAGCATCTGCTGGACCGTCATCCGATAGCGCTCGAGGTGGCCCGGGCGGGCATCGAGCTCCTCGAGCAGGGTGAGGGCCTGCGACGCGGTCCCACTCCCGGCAGGACCGATGCCGACCCTGAGGCTACCCGGTACGGAGAGCATGTCCGACACCGAGTGAAATCCAAGTTCCTTGCGCGCGATGATCTGCATCGGCTCGGTATAGAGCGCGGCGATCGCCGAGAAGGAGCGGTATTCGAAGTGCTCGAGGAACGCGACGTCACCTTGGACCAGGGCGATCTGGGCCTTGTGATCTCTAAGAAGCTCGACGTTCTCGTAGGATCCGGCCGTTTCGCGGACGCTGAGCCGAGGGGATGCCTCGCCCTTGTTCACTTCTGCAGCGAGGAGCTTTGCGAGCTCGTGATAGGTCCCGCCTTCCGGCCCGGAAGCGAAGAAGTAGGACCGTCCCGGCTGGGCGCGGGAGGCCGGGGCGCTCGTCATCAACAGCAGGACAAGGAGGAGCGGGGCACGTCTCGGCTTCCAGGCGATTCTGAGGCCGTGGCACGGTCCGGCCCCGTGGCGGTCGTCTCCGGGCAGTGGAAGGTCCTGAATCACGACGGTAGGCGTGCTGAGAGGTCAACCCCACTCCGGCGCGGACTCTCTCGGTTCTCGGTCGGCTGACTACGCCTTTCAACAAACATGATAGCACAAACCTGCCACTCGGCGGCTCGAGACCCTGCAGTCGCGTCCTCAG
>CAZIIB010000784.1:0-2289 GCA_964539125.1 uncultured Thermoanaerobaculia bacterium
CGGCGGGTCGAGGATGTGGCGCTTGACCGCGCACTGGTCGACCGAGCGCAGGATCGGGTCGCGATACTTCTCCGGGAACCCTTCGGGCAGTCGCACCTCGATCCGGAGTGTGCCGATGCGATGCCGCTCGAGGTCCCGCACCGGCTCGAGGGTGAGGCCGAGGCCTTCCGTCGAGAGGCCGCGCTGGCGGCAGAAGGCGAGGGCGTAGAGCCCGGCGCAAGTGGCGATCGAGGCGAGGAAGAGATCGAACGGCGCCGGGGCCGAGTCGCCCCCGCCGGCGTGCTCCGGCTGGTCGGTGCGGATCACGTGGCCGTGGTGGCGGGTCTCGACGACCAGGCCCCCGGGAAACTGGACTTCCATGCTCATGTGGGCTCCTCGGTGGTTCGGTGTGTCGGCGAAGATAGGGGCGCCGCGGCGGGACGCCTCCGCCCCTTTGGAGACACGAGGTGGCCGGCGGGTTCCCGGCGTCCCGGACCGCGACTACGTTTCGGTGCGGCGGGCGAGGCGCAAGGTGAGGGCGGCGAGCACCAGGACTGCCGCCGCCAGGGTGACCCAGAGCAGCACCCCCTGGAGGCCGGAGGAGGTCAGCCAGCGCTCCGACCGACGGAAGGCCGGGTTGGGCTCGAGAGGACCGGTCTCGGCGCCGCCGGCGGCCGCGGCCAGGACCACGTCGCGCACTCGGGCGAGCTCGTAGCGGGGCGCCTTGGCCTCCGGATCGCCCAGGAGCAGGTCGTAGCCGCCGGCGGGTGCGGCGAAGAAGAGCTCGGGTACCGGGAAGCGGCCGGTGGCCGAGGCGATGGCGAGCGGCGCGTCGCTGCCGTCCTCGACCGTGAGGCCGAGGGACTCGACCCGGGCCGGGGGGAAGGCGATGGCGAGCGGGCGAGGATCCCCGGCGCGGCGGGCCAGGCGGCCCCGGGCGAGGCTGACGCGCTCGCCGTCCCGTCGGGCCTCCAGGGTGAAGGCGCGGTCGAAGAAGGGCGCCGCGATCTCCAGGCTCAGACCGTCCAGCGTCGCCGGCGACGCGCCCGGGGTCAGCTCGTAGCGCGAGCGCCCGTCCCGGGTCTCCGGAGCGCTCACCTCGAGCTCTTGGCGCTCGTGGGCGAGCCCCGTTTCGAGCAGGTAGGGCCACTGGCGGGACGACCCGTCCGAGATCCGGAGGTCCGCCAGATCATCGCGGGCGTGGGACAGGTCGTCGACGCCGAGACGGAGGCGAACGAGCCCTTCGGGGGAAGGCCTGGCTGCCAGGTGGCGCCGCCAGCGGAAGAGCGCGGGCCGGAACGAGGCGCCCGGATGCATGGCGAAGGCCAGAGCCGGCTTCGGGTCGTAGACCGGATTGGCCTCGATCTCTCCCAGGCGCGCCTCGGGAAGCCGGGCGGGATCCGCCACTCGCTCCACGATCGCGGCCTCGTCGCCGGTGGCCCGGCGGCCCCACTCCGGGCGGAGGTCCTCCAGGTCGTAGCGGGGCCGGAAGGCGCGGCCGCCACCGAAGTAGAGGGTGGCGGCCGCGCGCTCTTCGCCGTTCGGGCTTCCTGCGAGCAGGGCGAAGAGGAGGGCCGGCCGGGGCACGGCCGCCCTCACCTCCAGGGCCGCGAGGGGTGGGCTGTCGCCGTCCTCGATCACCAGTCGCAGGCGATCGCCGCGGGCGGCTCGGAGCGGGATCTCCAGGCCCTCGACCACCGGCCGGCCGGGCAGACGGTAGACCGAGCTCTCGGCGAGAGGGTCCCGGGCCGCCCCGGGCCCCTCGTCCCACACCTCGACGTGGCGGTCGAACGCCGGCGTGTCCGTGGCGAGCACGAGCCGGTCGGGCACCAGGCTCCCCGGCCGTTCGACCTCGATCGTGGTCCGGCCGGCGTCGCCGTGTCGCGCGAGGACCGGGAGCAGGACTCTGGCGCCCTCGCCCTCGGCGATCGCCCGGACCCTTTCGTAGCGGAAGGAGGGCTCGAGGAAGTCGCCGCCCTCTCCCTCGAGAATCACGGTCAGGCGGTCTCCGGAGATCGGGGGAAGAGGCAGGCGCAGGCGCTCCCTGCCCGGCTCGGCCAGGCGGAAGACCGAGCCCTCCACGACGGGCTGCCCGGCGACCGCGAGGGAGACCCGGCGGACGAACCGGTTGCGGCGGGAGCCGAGCACCAGGTCCCACCGCTGGCCCGCCGGTGGCGGCGGCGGGGTGGAGATCTCGTAGGTCTCCCGCCGCAGGGGGGGAGCGCCTTTGCGCCCTGCGGTGTGGCGCGTCGCGCCGAGCAGCCGGGGGTGGACCGTGGCCCTCACCTCCGCCTGCTCTCCGGACCCCGC
>CAZIIB010000785.1:0-2287 GCA_964539125.1 uncultured Thermoanaerobaculia bacterium
CCACCAGTAGACCCGCTCGACGAGCCCCGTGCCCAGGGCGAGGAGGTAGTAGCGCACCAGGTAGTCGGCCTGGGTCTCCTCGTCCACGGCGACGCTCCGGCCCGCCGGCGAGTGGGGGCCTTCCTGGAGCGGCCAGTTCACCTCGGTGATCCAGCACCGTCCCGCCGGCGCGTTCCTCGAGGTCTCGGCGATCGCCTTGAGCAGGGCGACCTTGGCCACCGTGTCGAAGCCCGACTGGGAGCTCTCCGGGGCGCCGCGGCGGTCGACGTAGAGGAGGGCCGAGACGGCGTCGAAGGCGAGCTCCGGCCGCTGGACGTTGAGCACCGCCGCGGTGACGTGGAACTCGAAGTCGATCACCGCCGGGCCCAGGATCTCGACGTCCGGCCGAACGCGCGTGAGCTCGGCGCGCGCCGCGCCGACCAGCGCCGCGTACTCGTCCACCGTCCAGATGCCCCACTTGCTCCGGTTGATCGCCTGGCCCACCTGGAAGGCCCGGCCGTACGGCGTGAAGCGTTCGGCGATCTCGGCCAAGGCCGCGCGCCAGCGCTCCGGGTCCTTGACCAGGTCCCGGTTCTGGGGCAGGGCGAAGGCGACTTCCAGGCCCCGCCCCGCGAGCTCCCGGGCGAGGACCTCCTCCGCGTCCCGGCCCGACGCGTCCCAGGGGTGGAGGCGGAGGAGGATCCGTTCGGCGCCCAGCTCGTCGACCAGGGCCAGGAGGCCCTCCGGGTTGCCGGGCTCGGGCCGCAGGGCGACCCCGGCCCCCGCGAACGGCACGGGCCGGGCGTAGAGCTCGCGCCGGAGCGCCCGGTAGCGGCGGAGGACCCGCGGCACCGCGCGCGCGGCGGCCGAGAGCTCCGCCACGTGGGTGCGCCCGTCCCTCAGGCGCACGCCCAGCTTCTCGAGGGGCGTCGCGTGGAGGTGGGGCTGGTCCGAGAGGTGGTCCCAGACGACGCGCTCCTGGGAGGGGGCGTCGGCGGGCGGCCCGGGGATGTGGGCGTGGGTGCCGCGGGAGACGACCTTCCCCACCAGCCGGCGCCGGCCGCGCCGGAGCCATTGCTTGGAGCGGTTCTTGAGCAGGAAACCGTGGTGGTAGAGGAGGTAGAGGAGCCGCCGCGCCGGCCACCGGCGGGGCCGCCCTTCCGGGTCGCCGGACCAGTAGGCCCGGAGCAGCCGGTCCTGGTGCTCGCTCCGAAAGATCGGCATGCGCGAGAGGTCGCGCGTGCGCTCGGAGACGGTGAGGCGACGGCCCACGCGCGCCCGGTTGAGGTCCACCAGGGAGAGGTGCAGGCGGCCGTCGCCGCCCCGCGACAAGAGCACGTTGCCGCTGGTCAGGTCGCGGAACCAGATCCGGTGCTCGTGGAGCCGCCGCGCGAGGGCCGCCAGCTCGTCCAGGAACTCGCCCATGGGGAAGCCCGGGAACCGGGCCTCGGCCTCGCCGGCGTTGGCCGCCCGCAAGAGGTAGCGGGCCTCGGTCACGCCCTCGGCCAGCCGGCAGACGTAGTACGAGGGGCCGGCCGGATCGTCCGAGTCGATGGCCAGGAGCGGCTCCGGGGTCTCGACGCCGGCGGCCGCGAGCGCCTCGGCGACCCGCCAGCTCCGGGCCCCCTTGGTTCCGCGCCAGCGCCGCGCGAGGCGCGCGCGCAGGGTCGTCGCCCGGAACTGCTTGACCACCGCCGGGAGCTCGCCGGCGGCGGTCGCCAGGGGGGTGACGTAGAGGTAGTTGCGCCCCCAGTGGAGGGTCTCGACGGCGGCGCCCGGATCGGTCAGCCGGGCGACCGCCTCGTCCAGGCAAGCGGGCCGCCGGCCGAGAGACACCCGGCCGTGGAAACCTCCCACGCCCTCCACGCGGAAGGGTTCCGAGGGCAGCGCGGCACCACCCGCCCGCGTCGCCGGCTCCCCGCTCACGAGGGGCGGGGCTTGCGCAAGGCCCGGGTCATCCATGAGTCGTAGCCGTGACCAGGCTACACCCTCACGATGTCGAAGCGCTCGTGATGGAGGGCCGGGTCGCTCTGGATGAGGATCTCCGAGCCGAGGGCGGTCTCGAGCTCGGTGAGGATCTCCCGCTCGTCGCCCTGGAGCGCGCGGCCGACGTCCGGGTGGACCCGCAGCAGGAGCTGCCCCTGGGTCGCCAGGTCCCGGTTCTTGAGCACCTCCCGGCGCAGGTTGAGGCAGATGGTCTCCACGGCCTTGACCCGCCCGCTCCCCTGGCAGTAGGGGCAGGGCTGGGTCAGGAGGCGCTCGAGGTAGGTGCGGGAGCGCTTGCGGGTGATCTCCACCAGCCCGAACC
>CAZIIB010000786.1:0-2283 GCA_964539125.1 uncultured Thermoanaerobaculia bacterium
GGTGGGCAAAGAAGGCGATGCCTCCCGCCTCGGTGGCGGTCCGGGCGCCGAGGGAGGCGATCCCCGAGACGAACTGGAGCAGGAACCAGAGCGGCAGGTAGACGAGGGCCGGCACCTCGATGAAGTCGATGAAGAAGCCGAGGAAGATCAGGGTGAGCACCCGCGCCCGCGGGAAGAGGAAGAGGTAGGCGCCGAGCACTCCGGCGATCGCTCCGCTCGCCCCCACCGTGGGCACCGCCAGCCCGGGGTCGGCGATCGCCTGGGCGTAGGTGGCGAGGAAGCCACAGCCCAGGTAGAAGACGATGAAGCGCAGGTGGCCGAGGCGGTCCTCCACGTTGTCGCCGAAGATCCAGAGAAAGAGCATGTTGCCGCCGATGTGGGCGAAGCCGCCGTGGAGGAACATGGAGAGGAGGGCGCCGCCGAGCTGGAGGTCGCCGCCCGGGTATGGGCCGGCGCCGAAGGTCCGGGCGGGCACGAAGGCCGAGGCCATCATGAACTGCTCGAGCCGCGGCCCCAGGGAGAGCTCGTAGAGGAACACGGCGACGTTCACGGCGATCAGGGCCACCGTCACCACCGGCTTCGTCCGGCTCGGGTTCTCGTCGCGCAGGGGGAGCATCTCGGCTCGGGAGCCTAGCAGCCCGCTCCAGCAGCCCCGCGGTGGAAGCCCGCGTGGCCGACTTTCTCTTGACAATCTAGAGGAGCTGTCGTAATCTTCTCTAGATGATCTAGGGGAGAGATCCGAAAGAGGAGAAGGCGGATGAGGCGACCGCGACCGGACGAGGAACGCGAGGCGAAGAGCCGGACCGACCTGATCCAGGGGACTCTGGACATGCTGATCCTGAAGACCCTGGGGCTCGAGCCGATGCACGGCTGGGGCATCTCGGAACGGATCCAGCAGTGGTCGGCCGACGTCCTCCAGCTCAACCAGGGCTCCCTCTACCCGGCGCTCCACCGCCTCACCCGGCGCGGCTGGATCACGTCGGAGTGGCGCACTACCGAGAACAACCGCCGCGCGCGGTACTACCGGCTGACGGCGACCGGCCGGCGGCAGCTCGAAGAGGAGCATCGCCACTGGCTCCGCCTCTCCGAGGCGGTCAACCGCGTCATGCAAACGACATGAGGCGAGCCGAGGAAGGAACCACGCCATGAGTGGACTCCAGGACCTCTGGTTCCGGCTTCGGGCGCTCCTCGGATCCCGGAAGATGCGCGCCGAGCTCGACGAGGAGCTCGGCTTCCACCTGGAGATGGAGGCCGCCAAGCTCGAAGCGCGCGGCCTCGGCGCGGCCGAGGCACGGCGCCGGGCGAGGCGGAGCCTGGGCGGCTTCGAGCGCACCCGGGAGAGGACGCGGGACGCCTGGGGCGTGCGGGCGGCGGAAGCCCTCCTCCAGGACCTGCGCCACGGCGCGCGCTCGCTCCGGCGCACGCCGGCCCTGAGCGCGACCGCGCTTCTCACCCTCGCCCTGGGTCTGGGCGCCACGACCCTCCTTTTCACCCTGGTCGAGGGCGTCCTGCTCCGCCCCCTGCCCTACCCGGACCCCGAGGCCCTGGTGCAGGTCTGGGAGAGCCACGCCGACCGGGGCGACCGGGAGCTGGTCTCGCGCGGCAACTTCGTCGACTGGCGAGAGCGCAACCGGGCCTTCGCGGAGCTGGGTGCCTACATGGGAGGGTTCGGCTACGGGCTGACCGGCCGGGGCGGGCCGCTCCAGGTGGTGGGGGCCCAGGTCACCCCGTCGCTCCTCCACCTGCTGGGGGTCCACGCCGTCGTCGGGCGCACCTTCGCCGCCGCCGAGGGCGAGCCGGGGCGCGACGACGCCGTGCTCCTCTCCGAGGGCTTCTGGCGGCGCCGCTTCGGCGCCGACCCGCGAGTCGTCGGGAGCACTCTGACCCTCGACGGCTCCGCCTACCGGATCGTCGGCGTCCTGCCGGCCGGCTTCCGCTTCCCCTCGCCGGACCTCGACGTCTGGCTGCCCATGAGCTTTCCCCCGGCCCACCGGGAGCAGCGCAAGTCGCACGTGCTCCGGGTCCTCGGCCGGTTGGCGCCGGGCGTGAGCCGCCGGGCGGCGGAGACCGAGATGAACCGCCTGGCCCAGGTCCTGGCCCGGGAGCACCCGGAGCATCTCGAGGGGTGGGGCGTCCACCTGGTGCCCTTGCGAGAGGAGGTCGTCGGCGGCGTCCAGCCCGCGCTCCTGGTGCTCCTGGGAGCGGTCGCCCTCCTGCTGGTCATCGCCTGCGTCAACGTGGCCAACCTGCTGCTGGCCCGGGGGGCGGCCCGCACCGGCGAGA
>CAZIIB010000787.1:0-1700 GCA_964539125.1 uncultured Thermoanaerobaculia bacterium
CGGCAAACCGCCCTCTTCGATCCGGTCGGGCTGCCCGGGCGGCTCTACTGGTACGGCCTGTATCCGTTCCATCAGTGGGTGTTCGCGGGGATGCTCCGCGGGATCGCGGCGGCGGCTCAGCGGCCGCGCGAGGGCGAGTGAGCTCTCTGCGAAATAGTGCTTCCCAACTCGCCGACCGACCGGCGTTCGCTCCCCGGTAGACTCTCCCCCCGTTCCTTCCGAGCGGGCCGCAACCCGAGGAGGTCTCGATGCCCGCCAGCTCCCTGGAGCCGGTAGGGCAGGTACCGGGGGCTCCGAGCCGACGACCGAGCGGAGCCCCGGGCCCCTGCCCGGCGACGAAGGCAATGACGTGGACCCCACGGCGAGACCCGCTGTTCAGGGTCGCTATTCTCGATCGAGAAGCCGATGCGCCGCTTCCAGAAACCGCTCGGCGTCCGCCAGGGCCTGGGCGCCCTCGGCTGGGGTGAAGACGGCCTGGACGAAGTAGTCGGCGTCGTGGCGGTCCGCCTGCATCCTCGACAGCAACCGCGCCAGCTCCGGCTCCAGGTGCCCCGGTCGGACGAAGTGCTCACCGAGGAGGTTCACCAAGCCGCCATGGGACGTGGCCTCGAGGCCGATGGAGAAGAGCAGGCCACGGGCGGCGTGGAAGACCACGTAGTAGGCGCGGGAGGCCGCACCGTACGGGAGATCGGCCGCCTGGAGATGGCGCGCCTCCTCGAGGCAGGTCGCGGCGCGTTTGAGCTCCGTCCGGGCGTTGTTTCGGCGGTTCTCACCGGTCACAGCCGGATGCCCTCCTGCTCGAGAGCAGAGCCGATGGCGAGCTCCCGCCGGACGAGCTCTCGTAGCTGCTCCTCCGTGATCACCAGCGGCTCGACGCGGACGCCGAAGTCGTAGACCACATCGAACGTGAAGCCGTAGACGTCGCGCCGCAGCTTCCGGCCGCGGGGCGTGACGATCAGTGCCACGTCGAGATCCGACGCCTCGTCGCCTTCGCCCCGGGCGCGGGAACCGAAGAGCCGGGCCTCGACGAGCTCTTCCCCAAGGAGCGCCCGCGCCCGGTCGAGAAAGTCCGCCAAGGCTTCTTTCTCCGTGGCGCTCAGGTGCGCCGGAAACCTGCCCGTTGCGCCCGGGCGAATCTCGCTGACGGCGGTCGAAGTCATGGCAGACGCTTCCCTGCTTGCGCAGTCTACCCCGTCGGGCCGTCCAGCCCGAGGAGAGCTCCCTACGCCGGCCGGCCGCCCCGATCAGGCCAGGTCGAAGCGATCGAGGTCCATGACCTTCGCCCAGGCGTCGACGAACTCGTTCACGAACGCCTTCTCGGCGTCGTCGGAGCCGTAGACCTCGGCGATCGCCCGCAGCTGCGAGCTCGAGCCGAAGACGAGGTCGACGCGCGTGCCGGTCCACTTGAGCTCGCCCGACGCGCGATCGCGCCCTTCGTAGACACCCTCGCCGCCCTCCGACTTCTTCCACTCCGTGCCCATGTCGAGCAGGTTGACGAAGAAGTCGTTGGTCAGCGTTCCGGGGCGGTCGGTGAAGACGCCGTGCTTCGATCCCCCGACGTTGGCGCCGAGGACCCGCAGGCCGCCGACGAGCACCGTCATCTCGGGAGCGGTCAGGGTCAGGAGCTGCGCCCGGTCCACCAGCAGGTGCTCCGCCACCGCGGCGTGCCCGTTGCCCGCGTAGTTCCGGAAGCCGTCCGC
>CAZIIB010000787.1:1710-2282 GCA_964539125.1 uncultured Thermoanaerobaculia bacterium
GGGCTCGAGGGGGGCGAAGGAGTTGACGTCGGTCTGCTCCTCGGAGGCGTCTGTGCGCCCCGGTGAGAAGGGAACCTCGATGTCGTGACCGGCGTTCTTGGCCGCCTGCTCGACGGCCGCGCAGCCACCGAGGACGATCAGGTCGGCGAGCGAGACTTTCTTGTTCCCCGACTGGCCGCCGTTGAACTTCTTCTGGATTCCCTCGAGCCCGGCGAGCACCTTGGCCAGCCGCTCGGGCTGGTTGACCTCCCAGTCCTTTTGCGGCGCCAGGCGGATGCGCGCGCCGTTCGCCCCGCCGCGCTTGTCCGAGCCGCGGAAGGTCGACGCGGACGCCCAGGCGGTCGACACCAGGTCCGGGATCGACAGCCCCGAGGCGAGGATCTCGCGCTTGAGCTCGGCGACGTCGTACTCTCCGACGAGCTCGTGGTCGACCGCCGGAATGGGGTCCTGCCAGATCAGCTCCTCCTCGGGGACCTCCGGTCCGAGATAGCGCGAGATCGGCCCCATGTCGCGGTGCGTGAGCTTGAACCAGGCCCGGGCGAAGGCATCGGCGAGCTCGTCCGGGTGCTCGT
>CAZIIB010000788.1:0-2281 GCA_964539125.1 uncultured Thermoanaerobaculia bacterium
CGGCGGGTTCTTGAGTCCGCGCTGGGGCTTCGCCCAGGGGTTCGGGCGCTACGACTCGACCGAAGGTGAGGCCTGGGCGAAGGTCAAGGACGCGAAGGTCATCTTTTCCGCTGCGTCCGAATGGGTGCGGGCGAATCGCTTCCGGCCTTTTTTCCTCTTCCTCCACACCTACGAGATCCACACGCCCTACGTCGACCAAGAAGGCTATGCAGATCCCTTCTTCGAGCCCGGCTACACCGGCCCCTTCCAGAAGGCGGTACAGCTCGGCGTCGTCCCTTTGCCTCCCGACCCGGCGGATCTCGCCCGCGTCGTCGCGCTGTACGACGGCGAGATCGCACGGACGGACCACTACCTAGGGACATTTCTAGAGACGCTCTCCGCGACCGGCCTGGACCGAAACACCGCCGTGATCGTGACGTCGGACCACGGCGAGGAGTTCCTCGAGCACGGCGACCTGGCGCATGCCACGGGCAAGGTGTTCGACCCCAACGTTCACGTCCCCCTCATCGTCCGTCCGCCCGGCGGCACGGAAGGACTTCATGTCCAAGGCACGGTCTCGGGCCTCGACGTGACACCCACCCTCCTGGCCCTCGCAGGGCTGTCCACTGACGAGCTGCCCGGCCGCTCCTTACTCGATGCAGCTCGAGGCGGAGACGATCGGCTGGTCTTCGTACACGGCCTCTCCGCCCACCCCGAGCCCCCACGGGATGTGTACCGCCTGGACGGCAAAGGCGACTCGGTGTTCCTCGAAATCTCCCCGGAGAGACCGCGAGGACCGATCTTGACCTACGACCCGGCGACCGACCGGGCGGAGCCCCGGGGCGATCGAGCCTCGGCCTCCGACCGGAAGCTCGACCGGCGGCTGGCCGCCATCCTCGCCTGGCTGGGAAGGGGGCGCCTCTTGGCCCGTCTGCCCGACGAAGTACGGCGGATCGAGGTGCCCGAGGGCTCACGCATTCGCCCCCGCGGAGTTTGGGACGGCCTGCGCTGGTACCCGGTGGCCAGGGATGGCAAGGGTCTGGAGGCGATCGACCTCCGGCCCGGTCGGGTGAGCTTCCTGGTCTTCGACGTCGCCGGCCGGCGCGGCGGCCTGGGCCTCCGCGTCATCCGGGGAGCCGGTCGAAAGGCCGAGCCGTTCTGGATCCACGCCGCGCACGGCATCTCCAACCTCGGCTGGCAGCCGTTCTCCGACGTCCTACCGCGAGTGGGGGTCGCCCTGGCCACCGCCTCCTCGTTCCAGGCCGGTCAAGCCCAGATCGACCAGCGCGCCCGAGACGAGCTCCGGTCCCTCGGCTACGTCGACTGATTCGGAGCCGCGCGGCCCGGCTTCCGGGCGACGATCCAGTCCCAGTCGAGACGGCGCAGGGGCCCGGCCCAGTTCTTCGAGGTGATCTCGACGAGCTCCAGGCCCGGGAGCAGCCGGAGCACGCCGGCGACGCTCCAGAAGAGGTGGACCACGTCGTAGTCCTCGCCCGGCGCCACCCAGCGCTCGAAGACCCAGCGCTGGACGGGGTCGGGCAGGAGCGCCAGGCCGGGCACGCCATAGTGCGGGTCGCGGGCGAGGAGGTAGCGCAACCGGGGCGGCGTGGTCACGTAGACCAGGCCGCCCGGGGCGAGGACGCGGGCGACCTCCCGGCCGAGCCGGCGGGGACCCTCGACGTGCTCCAGGGTCTCGGCGAGGAGGATCAGGGAGAAGCTCCCGTCGGCGAAGGGCAGCGCCTCGCCGCCGCCGGCGACCTGGGCGAGGGGCAGGTCCGCCTCCCGCACCACCGCCTGAAGCTCCGGGTGCGGCGCCAGGTCGAGGGCCGCGGCGCGCAGGCCCCGCTCCGCGAAGGGCAAGAGCATGCCGCCGTTGCCGCATCCCAGGTCGAGCACCCGGGCGCCGGGCGCCACGGCCTCCGGGTAGCGGCGGGCGAGGTACTCGGCCGTCCGGCGGCCCTCCGAGAGCCGGCCGAGGGCGAACTCCAGTCGCCGCCGGTAGCCGGCACTCTCCGGCGGCAGGCTCCTCTCGAGGTGCACCTCGTTGACCCGCCGGAAAGTGCTCTCTAGCTCAGCAACCCCGGGGCCCGGCGTCATCTCCGGTCGGCGAGCCCGAGGAGGTTGGCGAACAGGCGATAGGCGCCGGTCACGCCGGCCGGGAGCTGCCGGAAGAAGGCGAGGCCGGTGTAGACGTAGGTCCCCTGCCCCACCTTCGCCACCAGCAGGCCGCCGTGGAGCTCCCCCGGGGGATAGCCCGGGCTCGACGGGAACGAGAGCAGCGGCGTGTACTCCGGCGCCCAGG
>CAZIIB010000789.1:0-2280 GCA_964539125.1 uncultured Thermoanaerobaculia bacterium
ATGGTGGAGCTCTGGCCGGCGGCGATCAGGGCGATGGCGAAGGCCACCGGCGCCAAGTGGGCGCCCAGGAGCGGCTCGAGGAGGCGGTGGGCGTCCTGGATCTCGGCGACGTCGAAGAGCCCCGCGGTGTAGAAGATCGCGGCGGCCATCACGAGAAGCGCGGCGTTGACCAGGAAGGCGCCGTTGAGCGCCACCAGCGAGTCGACCACGTTGAGCCGGATGCTGTTCCAGATCCCCGACGGCGTGTGCGAGAAGCGGCGGCTCTGGACCAGGGCCGAGTGGAGGTAGAGGTTGTGGGGCATCACCGTGGCGCCCAGGATGCCGATCGCCAGATAGAGCGCGCCCTCGCCCGGCAGCGACGGCGCCAGCCCTCCGGCCATCGCCCCCCACTGCGGGTTCGAGAGGAAGACCTCGATGCCCAGGCAAACGCCGATGGTGGTGATCAGCATGATGATGAACGCCTCCATCCAGCGCACGCCCCGGGAGTGGAGGAGCAGCAGGAGGAAGGTGTCGAGCGCGGTCACGAAGACCGCCAGCAGGAGAGGCATGCCGAACAGGAGCTGCAGGCCGATCGCCGAGCCCAGGACCTCGGCCAGGTCGCAGGCGGCGATGGCCACCTCGGCGAGGATCCACAGAACCCACGACACCCCGGGACGGAACATGGCCCGGCAGGCCTGGGCCAGGTCCCGGCCGCTGGCGATTCCCAGGCGCGCGGAGAGGCTCTGGAGGAGCACCGCCATCAGGTTCGACATCAGCAGCACCCAGAGCAGGGCGTAGCCGAACTTCGAGCCGGCGGCGATGTCGGTGGCCCAGTTGCCCGGGTCCATGTAGCCGACGCTGACCAGGTAGGCCGGACCGCTGAAGGCGAACAAGCGGCGCCAGAAGGAGACGCGGCGGGGCACTTCCACCGACTCGTGGACTTCGGCGAGCGACGGGCGCTCGCGGTCCGTGGGCTCTCCGAGCAACCGATTCACGGGACGGAATATACCGCGCCGCCGGGGCTCTCCTGGATGGTGTTGCGAAGGGCCCGGCCCGGACGGTCTGCCGATGGAGATCGGGAGGTCAGCTCCCGATGAAAATCTGGGTGATCCAGTAGGTCGAGCCGTCGAAGGCCGCGCCCACTCCGGCCCGGGTCATCCGCGGGTTCAGGATGTTGCTGCGGTGCGGCTGGCTGTTGAGGAATCTCGTGTTGGCGTAGCTGGCCGGGTCCGAAGTGTGCGTCACCTCGGCCAGGTTCTCGGCCGCCACCGTGTAGACCACGCTGTTGACGGCGAGCCGATAGGCGATGTCGTGGCCCTCCGGGTCGATGTGAGAGAAGAAGCCTTCGGTCTTCATCTTCTCGCTGTAGGCCCGGGCGATGTCCGAGAGCTCGGAGTCGTAGATGAGCTGCGGCTTGACGCCGTTGTCCTTCCGATCCTCGTTGAGCAGGTCGAAGGACTGGTACTCGATGGCGGTGAGCGAAGTGCTGACCGAGGGATCGGTGGGGCTTCCCCCGGAGCCTCCACACGAGGTCGAGAGGAGCGAGGCGGCCGCCAGGAGAGCCACCGCGGCGAGGCGCGTCGAAGCCGAGCCCATAGAGCCATGTAGTATAGCGCATGGCCAGGAGGACGGTGCAAGAGGTTGGGGCGCAGGTCGCGGCTCTCAGCGCCTACGGGCGAAGAAGGGGAGGCGCTTCGAGAAGTCCACCGGCATCTCGCGGCGGATGCGGTCGAGGAGCTCGGGGGTGACCTCGGCGAGGCCCTCGCGGCGGGCGAGATCCTCCACCCGGCGGGCGACCACCCCCCGGACGAAGGAGGGGACCCTCTCGATCCGCTCCCGGGCGGCTTCGGACCACTCGAGGGTCGTCTCCGAGGCGCCGCCGTAAGTGGTCTCCCGGGCGCTCCGGACGGGCGGCGCCTCCGCCTCGCCGGGCGCCGGCTCGTAGGCGCAGGAGTCGTCGGCCGCCAGGAGGTCGCCGGAGGCGGCGTAGGCGCGGGCCCGGCAGCCGCCGCACACCTCCCGGTAGGAGCACCGGCCGCACTTGCCGCCCAGCTCGCCCTCCCGGATCGCGCGGAAGACCTCCGCGCCGCGCCAGACCTCGGCGAAGCCCTGGCGGCGGAGATCCCCCGCCACCGCCGGCGTGTACGGGCAGGGCGTGACCTTTCCCTCGGGCGTGATCCGGCAGTACTGGACCCCGCACGGGCAGCGGGTGGCGTAGTGGGTGAGGGGGGAGTCGGGGTCGCGCTCGTGGACCAGGCGCATGATCTGCGGCTGGCACTTCGAGCGGATCATCATCCGCCC
>CAZIIB010000790.1:0-2274 GCA_964539125.1 uncultured Thermoanaerobaculia bacterium
CGAGCGAGCGCAGCCCCCATTCTTTGTCATTCCGAGCGAGCGGAGCGAGTCGAGGAATCTCGCAGCCCCGGAGGGCACTCCGCTTCGCCACATCTCGCCCGGCTTGCCACCGCCTCGCGGCGCCGGTACAATCTCACCGCCGAGCGCCGCCCGGCGCTCACCATTCCTGGGTAGCTCAGTGGTAGAGCGGTCGGCTGTTAACCGATTGGTCGGGGGTTCAAATCCCTCCCCAGGAGCCATTACGAGGCCCCGTCGGCCAGATGCCGGCGGGGTCTCGCCACCTCTGGGCCCCGCTCGGGTCCGGAGGCCCCGCGGCCGCGCGCTCGCTCTCCTCGCCGCGCTCCTGCCGCTCGCGGCCTGCGCCCACTACGCTCCCCAGCCCCTGAGCCACGAGGCGGTCGACGCCGCTCTGGCGCCCCCCGACCTCTCCGACCCGGGCGCTCTCCGGCTCCGCCTCCCCGCGGCCGATCGGGTCTCGCCGCCCCCGGTTCCCTTCGACGCGAGCGACGGCCTCTCGAGCGACGAGGCCGCGATTCTCGCCGTCCTCGCCAACCCGGAGCTCCGGGCCGAGCGCGACCGCCGGGGCGTGGCCGGCGCTCAGCTCCTCGTCGCCGGCATCCTGCCCAACCCGGCGCTCTCGGCGTCGTTCGAGACGCCGGTGGGGGGCGAGACCGCGGGGACCGTGCCCGGGTGGGCGCTGGGCCTGGACTGGGACCTGTCGGCTCTCCTCTCGCGGAGCGCGCGGGTCGAGGCCGCCCGCGCCCACGGGCGCCAGATCGACCTCGACGTGGCCTGGAAGGAGTGGCAGGTGGCGGAGGGCGCGCGCCTCCACCTCGTCCGACTGGCGATCGCCGAGCGGCGACTCGCGGAGGCCGCCCGCGCCCAGGCGCTCCGGGCCGAGACCTGCCGGGCGACGCGGCGGGCCGTGGAGCTGGGCGCCCAGACCTCGGCCGACCTCGCCGCGGCCGAGAGCGCCCGGCGAGAGGCCCACGCCGCCCGGCTCGAGGCGAGAGCGGCGAGGGACGCCGAGCGCATCGAGCTCGATCGAGCCCTGGGCCTTCCCGCCGGTCGCCCCGTCCCCATCGAGACCGGCTCGCGGGCTCCCATCGCAAGCCTCCTCGCCGCCTCGGTCCCGGCGGCCGGCGAGCTCACGGCCGGGCTCGAGGATCGGCGCCTCGACCTCGTCGCCCTGCGCGCCGGCTACGAGAGCCAGGAGGCGCGCCTGCGCGCCGCCGTGCGCGCCCGGTTTCCCGCGATCCGGATCGGTCTCGACGCCGCCCGCGACCCGGAGGACGTGGAGACGGCTGGCGGCGGCGTGAGCATCTCTCTGCCGATCTTCGACCGCGGGCAGGGCCGGATCGCGCTCGAGCAGGCGACCCGGCGGCAGCTCTTCGACGAGTACGCCGCCCGCCTGTTCGAGGCCCGAGCGGAGGTCGCCCGGATCGACGCCGAGCTCGGACCGTTGCGCCGCGAGGTGGCCGCCGCCGGGGAGGCCGTGGGCGCCTTGGAGCACCGGGCGGCGGTGGAGCGCCGGGCGGCCGACGGCGGGTCGGGCGATCTCTTCGCCTACTACCGGGCGGCGGCGGCCGCCTCGACCCAGCGCCTCGAGCACCTGGCCCTCGAGCGGCGGCTGGCGGACTTGACCGTGGCCCTGGAGATCGCCAGCGGGCGGGAGCTCCTCGGCCATCTCGCCGGAGCTTCCGGTGCGGCCGGTGCGGGGCAGAGCGCCACCGCCGGGAAGGCGGAGGAGGTGCCATGAGCGGGGTGAGAGCGAAACCGGCGCGGACGGCGCCCCGAAGGTGGATGGTGGCGGCCGCGGCCGCGCTCCTCGCGGCCGCCCTGGCGGCGAGCTTCACCGGCTGTGGTGGCGGGGACGCGGGGGACGAGGCGGGGGCCAAGGCGGCTGAGGCGCAGGCCCAGGAAGAGGCGCAGCTCATCCGGACGGCTCTCCCGGAGCGTCGGGACTTCACCCGGAGCGAGCCCTGGTTCGGGCGGGTCGAGAGCCGGCGGAGCGTGCCGGTCAAGGCCCTCGAGGCGGGGCGGATCGAGGCCGTGGAGGCCCGGGACGGAGCCTCCGTCGCCAGGTGCCAGCCACTTTTCAAGCTCGGCGGCCCGGCGGCCTCCGCACGGCGCCGGGCCCTCGAAGCGAAGGTCTCGAGCCTCGAGGACCGGGCGCGCCTCGCGGGCCAGGCGGCCGACCTGAAGGAGGCCGCGGCGAGCGAGAAGCTCATCCAGCGCACCGAGCTCCTCCAAGCCCGGGACGAGAAGTCCCGC
>CAZIIB010000791.1:0-2271 GCA_964539125.1 uncultured Thermoanaerobaculia bacterium
GGCAGCCAGGACGGTCAACGTAGGCAGGACCGTGAGGTGCAGATAGGGGTAGGGGAACGGATTGCACCACAGCGATGCGACGAGGACCGCCGCGAGGAAGGCGGTGAAACGGATCCCGGGCGCGGCGCGACGGCGCTCCGAAGCGCCGTCCGGCGCCCAGGCGAGCGCCCCGAAGGCCAGACCGGCCACGGCCAGGGCCGAAAAGAGCAGGTTTCGGGACCCCTCGCTCAGCAGGAACCCTCCGGGCCAGAAGCTGAGGGTGTGCGGCTCGAGGCCCGTCGCCGCCGCCGCGGCCCCGACCACGTTGAGACGGAGAAACGCTCTCAGGTTGCCGAGCCAGGCCATGAGTGCGCCGGCCGCCGCCAGCGGGGCGATCCAGGCGGCCATGGGCCGGAGCACCAGGCCCGGTGAGCGCTCGCGCACCGCCGAGCTGAGCCAGAGACAGCCGAAGGCGAAGCAGGCGTAGGCGGCCTTGTTGGTGAACAGATACGCGGCAGAGAGCAGGAGCGCTTCGATTACGTACCGCCGCCGGCGCACCGAACCGGACAGCTCGACGGCCAGGGCCGCCGCCACGCACAGGGCGACTCCCACGTCGGGCCGGACTTCGATGCCGCGGCCGACGAGGGTCGTGTGGCCGAGCGCCAGCCCCACCGCGAGTGCCCCTCCCAGGGGCGTGCTGAGGCGGCGCGCCGAGAGGCCGACGAGTGCGAACGTCCCCACCAGCATGGCCGTGCTCACGGCCCGGCACCGCAAGAAGCTCGCCACCGGATCTCCCGGGTCGATGACGGGTGCGAGCAGCAGATAGAGGAGGGGGTCGTGGGTCTGGCGAAAGTCGCGGTAGATCAGCCTTCCTACCCGGACCTCGTAGGCGGCGTGGATGTGCTCGACCTCGTCGACCTGGAACGGTCGGCGAGCGGCCAGGATGAAGAGGAGGGCGAGCTCAGCCAGGACGAGCGTCGCGAGCGCGGCCGCAGCCAGCGCCCGGGCGAGCCCGGGCCGCCCGCCGGGGGGCCGGCGCGGCTCCGGCTCACTCGCTGCCAAGGGCTGCCTCTTCGGTTCTCGTCTCGGTGGCGAAGATGAGCTCGATCATCGCCCGAAGCTCGGCCGCGGAGTGATACATGGCGAGATCGAGGATGCTCAGCGAGCTCGCCTCGCCGTAGCGCCGCCGGAGGTCGCCGACGGGTGTCTCCGGGACGAAGCGGAGCTCGATGCCGGAGGCGGCGAAGACCCTCGGATCGTAGAGCCGGCGTCCTCCGGGCAGGTTCCAGTAGACGCTCGCTCCGACCTCCCGGCAGAGATGGAGGACCCGCGACTGGGCCCGCGACGGGGCCTCGCGCCGCGCGGCTCCGACGTCTTCGAGGCGCGATGCCCACTCCCACTCCGGAGCCAGGCCCAGATGCGCCGCGAAGCGCTGGAGGAGCTCGACGATCAGGTCCACCAGCCGCCGCGGCCGCGCCCACAGCGGATCGAGGAGGAGGCCGACCTCTCTCCGGTGGGGCGCCGAGGCGTAGGTCCGATCGAGGGACCTGCGCAGCCGCTCTTGCCAGGGCGGCTCGTAGGCGATCTCGATCTCGCGGATCGAGGCGTTCCGATCCGCGTGTCGCACGGGCACCCGGATCCAGCGCCAGCCGAGCTCCCCACCCGAGCGAACGCGGTTGCGGTTGACCCACTCGCGGCGCGGGTACTGGGCCGAATCGAAGAGCACGAACGTGTCGACCCGGCTCATCAGGGCGAAGTAGCCGAGATGGGGGAGGAGGCGCGGCTGCATGACGCACGCCGCCCGGCTCATGGCTCCCGGCCCTGGCTCGAGTCGGAGAGCGCCTCCTGTGCCGGCACGGCCTCGGCGGGCAGGCCGGAGCGCACATCGCGGAAGAAGCGGGCGCCACCGGCCACCAGCTCGGCCACGGCGCCGATCCCGGAGGCGAGGTACTTCGTCACCAGATTCAGGGCCGCCACCAGCAGCAGGGTCTCGGTGCTCACGGCGAGAAGCCTCCCGACCACCAGGGTCGAGCCCTCGACCGCCGTCACGCCGAAGAGCGAAAGGGGGATCGCCCGGCCGAGCCGGGGAAGGATGGCGACGATCGCCACCACCAGCCAGGAACGCCGAGCGAGCTCCGGGAAGCCCACCCGGTGCGCGAGAACCAGAAGAGGGAAGGAGACGAGGGAGACGAGGAACGGGACCGCCAGGAATCGCCGCGACCCCAGGAAGTCGAGACCGCGAAGGGCCAGAGACCGCAAGAAGGGCAACGAGCGCAGGGCGACGGCTCCCAC
>CAZIIB010000792.1:0-2271 GCA_964539125.1 uncultured Thermoanaerobaculia bacterium
GAGGGTGCGGACCACGGTCGTCCCCACCGCCACCACCCGGCTGCCACGCTGGCGGGCGGCGGCCACAGCGCGTGCCGTCGGCGCCGGCACCTCCCAGCGCTCGGCGTCCATGGCGTGCTCGTGGACCAGCTCCGCGGTCACCGGCTTGAAGGTTCCGATGCCCACGTGGAGCGTCACCTCCGCGCGCTCGACCCCGCGTTCGGCGAGGCGCTCGAGGAGCTCGGGCGAGAAGTGCAACCCGGCGGTGGGGGCGGCGATGGCGCCGGAGCGCCGGGCGAAGACGGTCTGGTAGCGCTCACGGTCCTCGGGCCGGTCGGGCCGCTTGATGTAGGGCGGCAGGGGCACGTGGCCGAGGCGCTCGAGATGGGGCTCCACCGGTTCGGAGAAGCGCACCAGGTGGCGGCCGTCGCCGAGCCCTCCGAGCCCCTCGGCCTCGAGGCCGTCGGCGAAGCGGATGCGGGCGCCCGGCCGGAGCTTGCGACCGGGCCGGGCGAGGACCTCCCACTCACGCCCCTCACCGGTCGGGTGGGACGGAGTGCCGCTCCTGGGCTCGATCAGCAGGAGCTCCACCCGCCCGCCGGGCTCGCCTCCCTCGAGGAGGCGGCGGCCGTAGAGCCGGGCGGGGATCACCCGGGTGTCGTTGACCACCAGCAGGTCGCCCGGGCCGAGCAGCTCGGGCAGGTCGCGCACCCGGCGGTGGCGCGCCTCGCCCTCGGCGCCGAGCACCAGGAGCCGGCTCTCCCCGCGGGGCGCCGGCTCCTGGGCGATCCGATCCTCGGGCAGCTCGTAGTCGAAATCTCGGACGAGCATTCCGCTAACCTCGCCTGTAGTCCCGGGCCCCGGCTGGCAGAATCTCGCGCAGAGGCGCAGAGGCGCGGAGGCGCGCTTCAGTCGAAAAGGTCATTGACGAGACGGGTGATGCCATCCTCGATCCGATGGGCGCCCAAGCTCTCCTTGGCCCACCGATCGATCGCCATCCTCTGCCTCTCTGCGCCTCTGTGCGAGACCACGACCCGAACAGCTCAAGACGTGGCTAGCCGGCGCGGGCCTGGCGCAGCACGGGCACCGCCACGGCGAGGGCGAGGGCCATCAGGCCGGCGGCCGACCAGAACGGCCAGGCCGGGCCGATGCGGGCGAACGCCCAGCCGCCCCAGATGGGGCCGACGCCGCGCGCGAGAGCACCCAGGGAGCGGGTGACACCCAGGGTGCCTCCCTGCCGCTGCTCCTCGGTCAGACGGCTGATCAGGCCGAGGGTCGAGGGGTTGTGGAGGCCCATGCCGACGGCGAGCAGGGCGGTGGTCGTTCCCAGCAGGACGAGCCGCGCCCCCACCGGCAGGAAGCAGAGGCCCAGGGCCATGAAGGTCATGCCGGCGAAGACCAGCCGGCGCTCTCCGAAGCGTTGCACCAGGCGGCCGAGGAGGCCGCCCTGGACGATCACCATGACCACTCCGAGGAAGGCGAAGAGCCAGGCGGTGGCGATGAAGCCGAAGGAGTAGCGCTTCTCGACGAACAGGCCCAGGGTCGCCTCCATGTTGGAGAAGGCGAAGATGACCAGGAAGTAGAGGAACATCAGGCCCGCGACCGGTCGGTTGGCGGCGGCGCGCCGCAGGGCCTCGGGGCTGAGCCAGCGCTCGTCACCGCCACGGCGCTTCTCGGGCGGCAGGGACTCGGGAAGGAGGAAGAAGGCGAGGCCCAGGTTGACCACGGCGAGGGCACCGGCCGTGGCGGGCACCGCAGCGTAGCCGAACTTCCCCATGAGCCCGCCGAGCACCGGCCCGAGGACGAAGCCGAGGCCGAAGGCGGCGCCCAGGAGGCCCATGCCCTTGGCGCGCTCTTCGGGGCGGGTGACGTCGGCGATGTAGGCCTGGGCGATGGAGTAGTTGGCGGCGGCCACGCCGGAGGCGGTGCGGGCGATGAGCAGGACGGTGAAGGAGTGGGCGAGGGCGAACAGGGCATAGGAGGCGACGGCGCCGACGATGGAGCCGATGAGCACGGGCCGCCGGCCGACGCGGTCGGAGAGGCGGCCCCAGAGGGGGGCGAAGAGGAACTGGGCGAGGCTGAAGGAGGCGAAGAGCATGGCGACGCCGAAGGGGCTGGCGCCGAACTCCTGGGCGTAGAACGGCAGGAGGGGGAGGACCATGCCGAAGCCCAGGAGGTCGAGGAGGACGGTGAAGAAGACGACCAGGAGGGGGCCATGGCGGCGGGGGGAGCGCGGGCTGGAGGAAGCGGCGGGTTCGGACATCAGGAGACGGAGTGTAGCAGCGGTGGAAG
>CAZIIB010000793.1:0-2263 GCA_964539125.1 uncultured Thermoanaerobaculia bacterium
AGTAGAAGCCCTCCATGCCCTTCCACAGCTCGTGGTCCTCGTACGAGGCGAGATCGAGGATCTTGCGCAGGGCGCTCGTCGAGCGCAGGTCCACGTCGCTGCCGAACATGTCCCGGGCCCGGGCCGCCTTCTCCTCCAGGATCGCCGTGAACGGCTTGACCTGGAAGCCTTCGAGAGTGATTCCGTAGTCCGCCATGGTCTAGACCCCCACTCCCTGCACGACGAGGACGACCTCGCCCTCGGTGATCGTCGCCAGCACCACGGCGAGGCGCCACTGGCGGGTCTCGCGGTGGCGCAGGCGGGCCTCGTCGGGATCGGCGTCGCCCACCAGCTCGAAGAAGCGCTCCGCGTCGTCGAAGACCACCTCGCGGACCTCCTGGACGCGGTCGTCGAGGGACAGGCTCTTGACGACGTTGAGCCGGATCAGGTCCTGGACCAGCGCCCGCTCGTTGGGCGGCACGATGGCGCTCTCGAGGTCGAACCCGTAGTTGACGTTGACCGTGTCGCTGGAGAAGGGGGTGCCGATCATCACGGTCAGCCCCTGGATCAGGTTGTCGCGCCCTGCAATCGTCGCCAGGTCCCGGTCCCCGAAGGCGAGGTCGCCCTCGTCCAGCCGGAGGCTCACGCCGAGTGGGTCGGGCTTGCGATTCGGTTCCATGGTTCACACCGCCTGGAGCTTCTGTTGGCCGGCCGACTGGACGCTGAAGGTCTCCGGCGCCGGGGCGAGGCCGTCCGTCGGTCCGGCGGCCGTCTCGAGGAGCACCGGCTTGCCGTCGACCTTGAGGCGGGTCGCCGTGCCGGACAGGACCGTCACGACCGTCATGCACTGCTTCTTGCCGGTGTTGGGGTCGGTGACGATCGTGCACCCCGAGATCGAGGCGCCCACGAGATCGCCCTGGACCAGCACTTTGGAGCCGTCGACCTTGAGCTTGGACTGGCCGGCGGTGAGGTTCACGGTGCCCTGGCTCGTGCACTTGAGGGTCGACGACTCGGTGAGGACCTTGGGCATGGTCGGGCTCCTATCAGCTTTCTCCGATGTCCACGTTGCCGGAGATGGTGACGTCGCCCGTGATCTCGAGCCCGCCGGGGGCGTTGATCGTCACCTTGCCGTTCGAATCGATCTTGATCTGGGCACCGGAGGCGTGGGAGATCTCGAGCTCGTCGGCTGCGCCCAGAGGTGGCCGCTGTCCGATCGCTCGAAGCCCTTGCGTCCCGACGGCGATCTTCAGCCCCTTCGCCTCGATCGTCCGGAGCCCGGACTTGGCCGTGAGGTCGTTTGCCGCCTTGGTGGAGTCGCCCGGGGGGCCGCTCGCGGGAGGGTCGATGGGGAGGCACAGCCACCAGTCTCCCGGCTGGTTCGCCGGGGGCTCGAGCTCCGGTTGCTCGGACCACAGGAAGCCGCTCACCAGCGCGTCGTCGGCGAGCCCCTGGTTGTGCTCCAGGACTGCCTTCATCCCAGGGTAGACGGGCACGACAAGGCCGCACTTCTTCCATGCGAAGGGCGAGACGAAGGGCTTCGCCAGGAAGACCTTGTCGTCGTCGTGCTCCACGGCCACCCGGATGCTCGGCTGGGTCTCCTCGTTGGGAACCCGCTGGTTGTAGTAGAGATCGACGCGGTGGGCCTGGTCGCCGCCGGCGCTTCCCCCGTGATACTGCTTGACCGCGCCGATCTCGACGAAGGGCCGTTTGCGGGGGAAGCTGGCGATCTGGCCGGCGACGTAGGCGGCGGCCGCGTCGGCGCTCGGGGCCTGGGCGGCCTCGAGCCGCCGGCGGCAAGCCTGGTCGCCGGGCGGGCAGGTCTTGAGGGCGACCCCCTCGCAGACGTAGCCGCCGGCGAGGGTGAAGCGGTGCTTGACCGCAGAGACCCGGAACTCGCCCGAGGACAGATCGGTGTACGCCTTGACGTCCGGGCTCAGTCGCTGCCCCGGCCTCAGCTTCGGGTCCCCGAGGACGATGAACTTGAAGCCGTGGACGTTCTGACGCGGCAGGGGTGCCAGCCGATAGGACGCGAACTCCTGGGGGATGGTCTTGGAGAAGGGCTCGAGCTTCACCAGGTTCTTCTCCGCCGCCAGCTCCGGCGCCCCGGGCTCGTCGCCGTGATCGATGGGCCGCCCCACCCAGAGCTTGCCGTCCACCAGCAGGATGTTGGCGCCGACCGAGTGGGCGAGGGAGTCCAGCACGCGAACGAGGTGACCGCGGAGGGCGCTGTTGCGAACCGGGTCGGTGGGCAGGTTCTGGAGCCGCGGGTTCCCGTCGATCGTCC
>CAZIIB010000794.1:0-2262 GCA_964539125.1 uncultured Thermoanaerobaculia bacterium
TCGGGGTCGAGCTCACCGAGGGCGACATGATGGACCCGGAGGCGAGCGTCTCGGCGCTCGTCTTCCACCATCCGGACGCCAGGTACTTCGGGGTCTGAGCGGAGCGCAGGAGTGGGACGGGAGCGTCCCCTCGAGGGGACGGGACGGGCCGCCCCGGACCGAGAAGCTTCCGTTCGGAAGGGCCGCCGGCGCTGGCAGTCTTCTTGCTCTACCTCTCTCGACAACCGTACCGAGCTTTCTTGAAGGCGCTCCCTGCGGAACGGCCCAACCGGAAGAGAACGGGACGAGACTCTCTCGGAGTGCCCCGGTCGAGACGAGGAAGGGAGTCGGACCATGAAGTCACGCAGCATCCTCACGCTCGCCGCCGCGCTGCTCGCCGCGGCGGCGCCCATCGCCTTCGCCCAGGAGCAGCCGCCCGAAGCGACCCAACCCGCCGCGCCGCAGAGCTTCGGCGAGGAGATCTCGGTCAACGTGGTGAACCTGGAGGTCTGGGTGAGCGACGGCAAGGGACATCCGGTGCCCGGGCTGTCCAAGGACGACTTCCAGCTCTTCGAGGACGGCAAGCCGGTGGAGGTCTCCAACTTCTCGAGCTTCTCGACCCGCACGCCCGGAGCCGGCGAGATGACGGAGGCGGGCGCCGCGGCTCCGGCCGCCCCGGCCCCGGCTCCGGCAGCCCCAGCGGCCGAGCTCGCGCCGGACGTCATTCCGGTGCAGGCTGCTTCGCCCGAGAACCGTCTCTACCTGTCGGTTCTCTTCGACAACTGGACCGTCCGGCCCGAGGATCGGGACCGGGTGATCGACGCCCTCCGGGACTTCCTCGACCACCGGCTGGGCCCGAACGACAAAGTGATGATCGCGGTCCACGACCGCTCGATCCAGCTCGTCCAGCCGTTCACCTCCGACCGCCAGGCCCTGGCCCGGGCCCTCGACCGGGTGGCCAGGGGCGCGCCGTCCGGTATCCAGCTCCGGTCCGAGCGCCGGAGCGCGATGAACGCGATCCGGGAGGCCTACCAGAAGGTCGCGCACAAGAACGCCGTGGGAGGATTCAGCGCCGGCCAGGGTCCGTGCATCGAGGCCTGGGGCGACATGCAGGCCGCCGCCATGGGCTACGCGGCACGACTCCAGGGAGTCTACGAGCAGTCCGGCGGAGCCCTGGCCTCGATGGCCCAGATCCTGGCCGGTGTTCCCGGCCGGAAGATGGTGGTCTACGCGGGCGGCGCTCTCGAGCAGAGCCCGGGCCTCGACGTGTTCCACTACCTGGCCGAGCTCTGCCCCGACCAGCAGTCCAACATCGCGCTCCAGTACACGAGCTACGACGTCACCTGGCTGTACGAGGAGGTGGCCAAGAGGGCGAACGCCGCGGGCGTGACCTTCTACATGCTCGAGGCGGCGACCCCGGGAGGGGACGAGGACCTGGGCTCCGCCGGCCCGATCGGGAGCCTCACGGGATTCAGCTCACGGGGGGGCGGCCAATCAGCCGGGTCCGCCGGGGGAGGCCAGAGCTCGGCAGCCGGCACCACCGGCGCCGTCGGGGGCGCCTCCAACCGCCCGAGCGGCAGCGCCTCCCACGGCCAGACCTTCCGGCCCTCCACCACGCTGCGGCGCTTCGGCGAGACCAACAAGGAGGACGGCTTCGTCTACATCGCCCACGAGACCGGGGGGCGCGCGATCCTCGACGCCGGAGACTTCAAGCCCGAGCTCACCCGCCTGGCCAGCGACCTGAGGAGCTACTACTCGCTGGGCTTCACGCCCGACCACCGCGGCGACGGCAAGGTGCACCACCTGGAGGTCAAGATCCCGGGCCGACACGGCTACGAGCTCCACTACCGCCGGAGCTACGTCGACGAGCCGGTCGACCAGCGGATGGCCGAGCGGGTACGCGGCGTCGCCCAGTTCGGGATCGAGACCAACCCGCTGGGCGTTCGGATCGAGACCGGGAAGTCGCGGGCGGCCGCGGGCGGCACTTTCCGGGTGCCCGTGCGCCTCTGGGTGCCCCTGAGCTCCCTCACGCTGGTGCCCGGAAAGGGTGGCCCCTCGACCGGCCGGCTCCGGCTTCTCATGGCGTACTCCGACGCCCAGGGCAAGCTCGGGCCGGTCCGCCAGAAGGAGGTGACGCTGGCCGTGAAGCCGGGCGCCGCCGGGGAGGCGGGAGCGGCGGGGGGCGGTGACCGCCTCATCGAGGTCGATCTCGAGCTGGCTCCGGGCGACCACCAGGTGGCTGTCGGAGTGCGCGATGAGCTGGGCGGCGAGGTCTCGTACCTG
>CAZIIB010000795.1:0-2255 GCA_964539125.1 uncultured Thermoanaerobaculia bacterium
GGGCGAAGTTCCAGCAGGCGACCGGCCGGGACCTGCCGTGCGAGGTGAGCTGCCCGTGTACGGACAACCCCGAGGTGTTCCCGCTCTGGGCGGGGTACCTCGCGGGCGATCTCCCGGGGATCCAGTGCTTCCAGGACGGCTACATTTGCTACCTCATCTTCGACCAGCCGCCAGAGTACTGTTCGCCGCCCTTGGGAGACGCCACGGACGTCTTCCTCTTGGAGGGGAACGATGTCTTCGCCTCGTCGCTGGGCCTTCCGATCTTAGAGCTGGACTTCCCCTTCTGCGGTGACGAGGAGGGCGGTCTGATGCCGCTTACCCCCGCCCAGGGAGCCTACTGCAAGGCCCAACTGGACGCTGTGCTGGCCGCCAGCGGCCTCGTCTGTGACGAGACCCCACCCCTCTGAGCCCCACCGAGCGGGGGGAGCCGGCCGGCTCCCCCCGCTTCGTTCCTTCTCCATCTCCACCCCGCCGGGTGGCCCGGCCTCTTCGTTGATCCTCCCCACGGCCCGAGAGGAGTACGTCATGCGTATGGTCGAGTGGCTGAGAGCCTCAACCTTCATCTGTCTGTTCTCACTGCTTGCGGTGGCGCCGGCGGTGGCCGCGGCGAGTCCAACCCACGGTCTAGCCCAGAACCTCGCTGAAGCGCCGGCGGCCCAGAAGGCCCAGGACCTCCGCCTCGATGGCGACGGCCCGTGGGTGGTCCGCGTCCTGACCCTGGACCCGGAGGCCCTCGGGAAGCTCGCCCAGTGGGCCGACGTCTGGTCGGTCCACAAGACGAAGGGCTACACCCTGGTCCAGGTCGACCGCTCCGACGTCGACCGATTGATCGCCGAGGGCTTCAAGGTCAAGCTGGACCGGAAGCGCACCGACCTCTTGCAGCGCGAGCTGGCGCGGGCCGTGAGCAGTGGTCAGCCCGATCTGGTCGAACGCAACCAGACCACCGGCATCCCGGGCTATCCCTGCTACCGGACGGTGGAGGAGACCTTCGCCTCCGCCGAGGCGATCGTCGCCGCCCACCCGACTCTCGCCACCTGGGCCGACGTCGGCGACTCCTGGGAGAAGACCCAGAGCCCCACCGCCGGCTACGACATGAGAGTGCTCGTCCTGACCAACGCGGCGGTGCCCGGGCCGAAGCCGATCCTGTTCTTGAACTGCGCCATCCACGCCCGGGAGTACACCACCGCCGAGCTCTGCACCCGCTTCGCCGAGCGGCTGGTGGATGGCTACGGCGTGGACCCGGACGCCACCTGGCTGCTCGACGACCAGGAGGTCCAGCTCCTGCTCCAGACCAACCCGGACGGGCGCAAGAGGGCCGAGACCGGACTCTCCTGGCGCAAGAACACGAACAACAATTACTGCTCGAACACCAACTACCGCGGCGCCGATCTCAACCGCAACTTCGACTTCCAGTGGGGTTGCTGCGGCGGCTCGAGCGGCTCGGCTTGCAGCGAAACCTACCGCGGCCCCTATGCCGCCTCGGAGCCCGAGATCCAGGCGGTGCAGGCCTACGTCACCTCGATCTTCCCCGACCAGCGCCCGGACGACCTGGCCACGCCGGCACCGGACGACGCCACCGGCGTGGCGATCGACATCCACAGCCACGGCCAGCTCGTGATCTGGCCCTGGGGCTTCATCTCCTCCCCGGCGCCCAACGGTACCCAGCTCCAGACCCTGGGCCGCAAGCTCGCCTACTTCAACGGCCACGAGCCGGAGCAGGCGATCGGCCTCTACCCGACCGACGGCACGTCGGACAGCTTCTACTACGGCCGGCTCGGGGTGGCGGCCTACGGCTACGAGCTGGGCACCGCGTTCTTCGAGACCTGCACCTACTTCCAGTTCAACATCCTGGAGCAGAACATCGCCTCGTTGCTCTATGCGGCGAAGGTGGCGCGGACGCCCTACCTGACCCCCGCCGGGCCGGAAAGCCTGAGCGTGGCGGTGCCGCCGCGGGCGGTCGCGCCGGGTGACCTGGTCGCGGTGAGCGCCACCCTGGACGACACCCGCTACAGCACCTTGAACGGCACCGAGCCCTCCCAGGCGATCGCCTCGGCCGAGCTCTACGTGGACGTGCCGCCGTGGGAGCCGGGGGCCGCGCCGTACACCATGAGCGCCACCGACGGCCTCTTCGACGAGACGGCGGAAGACGTGACGGCGACCCTCGACACCACCGGCTTCGCCTTCGGCCGCCACACCCTCTACGCCCGCGGCCAGGACGCGGCGGGCAACTGGGGCTCGGTGAGCGCGGTCTTCCT
>CAZIIB010000796.1:0-2248 GCA_964539125.1 uncultured Thermoanaerobaculia bacterium
GCGCGGCGGCGCGGAGTCTGATCGGTGTAGGGGAGATCGATGACGAGGTCGCGCATTCATTTGTGTCCGAACTCCGCCGGGACACGACCTTGCGCCGCCTCCTGGAGAGCTCGGGTTTCGGGTGAGTAGGCACTCAGGGGCCCTGAGGATCGTCCCAACCCCTTGATTCTACTGGGCCGGAGTCCGCGGAGCCGCAGTGAAACCCGGGAATCGCGTAGATACACGACTCGACCGATAAGATTTGACGGATCGGCCGATACACGATATGATGTAGGTATGTACTTGAGGACCACAAGGCGGCGGAACAAGGACGGCTCCGTCGTCGAGTACTACCAGCTCGCTCACAACTTCCGGCACCCCGAGACCAATGTCTCGACCGTCGAGGTCGTCCACAGCTTCGGCCGCGCTGACGAGCTCGACCGCGACGATCTCGTCCGCCTTTGCCGGTCCATCGCCCGCGTCGCCGGCCTTCAGATCCGCGACCCGCTCGAGGAGGAGGGAGAGATCCCCGCCGTCGCGGACGGCGGTCTGCCTCATGGAGTCCGGCTCCTCGAGACCAAGGAGCTCGGGACCGTGTGGGCGATCGAGGCGCTCTGGGAACGGCTCGGCGTCGGCCCCACGCTGAGAGCCGTCGCGAAACACGACCAGGTGAAGGTCCCCTACGAGCGGGCGCTCCTGGCGATGACCGCGAACCGGCTCTGCGAACCGGAGAGCAAGCTCGGCGTCTGGGGGCGGTGGCTCGACTCGGTGCACCTACCCTCCTGCGCAGGGCTCAAGCTCCCGCAGATGTACGAGGCGATGGACCTCCTCCACCGCCACTCGGCGGAGGTGGAGGAGAAGGTCTTCTTCCACACCGCGGACCTCTTCAACCTCACCGTGGACCTGGTGTTCTACGACACCACCACCATCTCGTTCTCGATCGACTACGAGGACGAGGACTCCGAGGAGAAGGGCCTCGGTCTGCGGAAGTACGGGGAGTCGAAGGAGGGGACCTGGACGGCGCAGGTGGTCGTCGCCCTGGCCGTGACGCGGCAGGGTCTGCCGGTGAGGAGTTGGGTCTTCCCGGGAAACACGACGGACGTGAAGACGGTGGAGCGGGTGCGCAAGGATCTGCGCGGCTGGAAGCTCGGGCGCGCGCTCTTCGTGGCGGACGCAGGCATGAACTCGCTCGAGAACCGGGAGGAGTTGGCCCGGGCCTGCGGGAAGTACGTGCTGGCGACGCGGCTCTCCTCGGTCTCGGAGATCCGGGAGCAGGTGCTGGGCCGCGCGGGACGCTACCAGGAGCTCGCGGGAAACCTCAAGGTCAAGGAGGTGACGGTGGGTGACGGCGAGCGCCGTCGCCGCTACTTCCTCTGTCTGAACCCCGAGGAGCAGGAGCGCCAGGAGCGGCACCGGGCCGAGGTTCTCGAGGAGATCGAGACGGAGCTCGCGGCTCATCCGAGCAAGGACCCGACGCAGAAGTGGGCGATCGAGCTCATGGCCAGCAAACGAACGGGTCGGTACCTCACGATCCGGGAGACGAAGAAGGGGAAGCGGATCGCCATCGACCGGGCGGTGGTGAAGGCGGCCGAGCGATGCGACGGGAAGTGGGTGATCATCACGAACGACGACACCCTCGAGACCCCCGACGCGGCGCACGCCTACCGGGGGCTACTGGTGATCGAGCGCTGCTTCCGTTCCCTGAAGAAGACGCAGATCAAGATGGGGCCGATGTACCACTGGCTCCCGCGCCGGATCGAGGCTCATGTGAAGATCTGCGTGCTGGCACTCCTGATCCAGCGCGTGGCGGAGAACTCGTGCGGGAAGCCCTGGGCCCACATCCGCCGGACGCTGCGCCGGATGAAGGCGACGGAGTTCGCCACCAATTCCCACCATTTCTTTCAGCGGAACGAGCTGCCGGCGGCGGTGCAGAAGACGCTGCAAGTGCTTGAAATCAAGCCACCTAAGCCCGTCCTCGACGTCCAGTAGGCGGCTCTGCGGCGTAGACACACGCCTCCTTCGACGGATTCCACTCTAACTGCATAGCTTTCCGAACCTTACGACGGATCCCCGTGCCTACGTACCCGAAACCCGAGTTAGGGCCCGTCTGGAAATAACCGCTGCATTCGAGGGCGGCTGCATCCCGCCCAGCGTCGTCCCTCCTCGTCGCCTACCCATCAAGGGTAGGCTCCTCGTCGCTCCTAGCTGGATCGGGCGCATCCGCGCTCTCGGTGCAACTGGCGCGCTTATTTCCAGACGGGCCCTTACG
>CAZIIB010000797.1:0-2248 GCA_964539125.1 uncultured Thermoanaerobaculia bacterium
GGATCGCCGCTGGCAGCAGCGACAGCGCCGAGCGCGTGGCCGCAGCCGCCGAAGCCGGAGCTGCAGGCTTCACCGTGGGCACCGCCGCGCTTGCGGAAACCTTTCCGGCAGAGGGCACCGGCTTCGCGGCGCAGGTCCGCGCCATCCTCGATATCACGGCGGGGGCCCGCAGCCAATCGACCGCGCCGCGTCGGCTGGCGCTGGTCGCCCATGACGAGCGCAAAGCCCATCTACGTGCCTGGGTCCTGCGGCATGCGAAACTGCTCGCCGGTCACCGCCTGATCTGCACCGGCGGCACCGGGGCGATGATCCGCGAGGCCGTCCCCGGCCTGCGGGTGCGCCGGCTTCAGCGCGGCGCCCGGGGCGGTGACCAGCAGCTCGGCGCGCTGATCGCGACCGGCGAGCTCGACGCGGTCATCTTCTTCGCCGAACCCTCGGCTCCGCACGGGAGCGATGTCGATCTGCAGGCCCTGACCCGCCTCGCGATCATGCACGACACGCCGATTGCCTTCAGCCCGTCTGCGGCGGACACGCTGGCCGCCGCCCTTCTGACGCGCGGGGAAAAATAGCCTGGTGACGATGATGCCGCTATGGCACCGCACTCTCATGCATCGTGTCGACACTGCATCGAGGAGTGCAAGCAGGGTGGCCGTCGGCACCGGCGTTCCTGTCGCGCACGAGCGGGCGACTGGACTGACATCCGCAAGCTCCGACATGCTGCGAGGCCAACGAATGTCCGGAATGACGGCCGCACCGCGGCGACCGAGCCGGTGCGCCAATGCCTGCAATGGGCCGGTCGCGTCGCTGGCCGCCATATGAATGATCCGGCGCCACTCTCAAGCCCAGGTCCGCGCCCGCCGGTCCGGAACTAGTTCATCCAGTCGATGGCTGTAGAGATCGAGCCCTACCTCCGCAATCTGGCCTAACCACTTCCGCGAGCTTGCTGAAGCAAAGAAGTTGGCATCCGATTTCCAGAAACCCGTCCCGGCATGGGGCGTGCAGTCTGCGGCCTTCGCCTTCATCGCGCCAAACGCCGTCGCCTCGGCGACCTTGTCGATCAGTGAGGCTTCCGCGTCTATCCCAGCGGCTTCGGCAAGGTGCACCACGGTACCGCGCCCGTCGCGCAGCATATCCGAATAATGGAAGAGCCTGAGGCCCGGCAGTCGGTTTGGGCAGACCGTTTCGAGGTAATGCGTGGTCAGCATCGCCAGCGTGTCGCGATCGAGATCATTCGGCGGCGCCTCGCCGTCGATGAAGTGCCGGAACCCCTCCGACACCGGCAGTCGCATCGGATGATCCGGACCGACATCCTCCTCGTTCGCGCTGTGTCTGCGCCGCGCAAGGAATGCGTCGACCGGATCCCGATGCATGCGCGCCCCGGGACCGGCAGTCAGCATCGCGTAAGGGCCGGAGTGTATCTTCTCCGCTACCGTCTCGTGGCGCCGGGAGGTTCTTTCCATTCGGGCGCCATGACGCTCCCTTGGCCCGAGCGAGGCGACCAGATAGAAAAGAGAACCGTGCTCAGATTTCCACCGCAAATACCCGCCTTCCTTCAAGGGTGCGCCTGCCCTTGGCGATCCTGCTGCTGTCCCCAGGCCCTGCCGCCACGGCCATGACCCGGCCGCGCAATACGGTGCAGCCGCCCGCGGCCGTGCTGGCGCAGCAAATGGCGGCCTATCGCGCCGAACGACCCAAGAACATCATCGAACTGCAGCCCTACCGCAGAACGCAGACGGCTCGTCTGGCGGATGGCCGCGTGGTGAAGCTCATCACCCTCAACCCGAATGTGAACTCCTGGTTCGTGCTTCAGGTTGGGCCCTGGAACTGGAGCAAACTCTACCACATCCAGAATCCAGTCCCGGCGCGCCAGAGCGTCGGCCTCTCGCCTGGGCCGACCCCGCAGCTCGTCCTCCGCGTCGGCGGGACCGTGACAACCTGCTCTCCCTGGAAGGACGCGGATCAGGCCCTGATGAAGGCGCGACGGACGAAGTTGCCCTTCGCCCCGATCTGCCACGGGCACCTTTTCCTGCGCAACCGCGTCCGCGGCCATGCCACGCAGCTCGAACGGACGGCGAGCTTCATCCGCAACAACATCATCGGCGGCGAGCTGATCGTCGGCTTCGTGAAAGACACGTTCTTCAAGGATGCGTACCGGATCGTTCCACATCCGGCGAAGACCCAGGCGCTGCCGGCGAAAGCGGCGGCTGCTGCCTCCGGGCCGGCACCAGCGCTCAGCAAGCATTACCTG
>CAZIIB010000798.1:0-2244 GCA_964539125.1 uncultured Thermoanaerobaculia bacterium
TGGTGTAGGCCTTGAGGACGCCCACAGAGCCGTCGATGGCGGTTGGGGGGACTCCGGAGCCGGTGCAGGCTCCGCCCGCCGTCGAGCTCGAGCTCGTCACGAAGGGATAGGTGCCGTGGTCGAGGTCGAGGAGCGCCCCTTGCGCCCCCTCGAACAGGAGGCTTGCACCCTCCTCGAGCCACTCGGAGAGAAGCACCTCCGTGTCCCAGAGCAAGGGCGCCAGCCGCCGGGCCCACTGGGCGCACAGCTCCTGGAGCTCGGCGATGGGCGTGGGCGCCGGGGCCTCGAGGCTCGCCAGCTCGGCCGCCACGCGCCGGTGCTCCGCTTGCAGGCGCTCGGCGAGGTCCTCGCTGGCCAGATCTCCCAGGCGCGCGCCGAAACGCGCTGCCTTCGACTCGTACGCGGGACCGATCCCCCGCGAGGTCGTGCCGATCGCCTGCGCTCCGCGCGCCGTCTCGCGGGCCTGGTCGAGCTCGACGTGCCAGGGGAGGATCGCGTGCGCCCGGTTCGACACCAGGAGGCGCCCGCCGATCTCGATCCCTGCCGCGCCGAGGCGATCGAGCTCGGTGAACAGAGCGGGAGGAGAGATCACCATGCCGTTGCCGAGCACGCACCGCATCTCGGGGTGGAGGATGCCCGAGGGAATCAGATGGAGCGAGAAGTGCTTCTCGCCGAAGCGCACCGTGTGGCCCGCGTTGTGGCCGCCCTGATACCGCACGACGCCGTCGAAGGCGGGACAGAGCAAGTCGACGATCTTGCCCTTGCCTTCGTCCCCCCACTGCATGCCCAGGATGATTCCGTTACCCATGAATTGAACCCCATGATCTATGTGCGCAAACCGCGAGAGGCTACCAGACCGGAGGGGCAAGGTAAACACCCTGCGGGGCAGGGCTCCGGACACCCCTCCGGGTTGAGCGCGAACCTCTCGCGGGTGCTAGCATTCTCTTGCCGGCGATGGCGCTGGCGCCGACCTCCCCGACCTGCCGTGACCCCACTCTCGATCTTCCTGCGTGCCGAGATCGTTTTTCTGCCCCTGGCCTACCTGATCACCGCGGTGGCCTACGGGCGGATCTTCTTCACCGCCGGGCGGAGCTCCGGGCGCCTCGCCCAGCCCTTGCTGCTCTCGACCCTGGCGCTGCACCTCGCGTATCTCGGCGCCCTGACCGTCCACTGGCAGCAGTTCCCGGCCGCCACCATCGCCCAGGGGCTCTCGGTGGTCGCCTTCGCCGTCGGCGTCACGTACGCCCTGGTCGAGTGGCGGGGCCGGGAGCGCTCCACCGGCTTCTGGATCGTCTCGGTGATCTTCTTCGTCCAGCTTCTCTCCTCGGTCCTTCGGCCGCCCGAGTCGGTGCCGTCGACCGAGGTGCTGCACAGCATCTGGTTCGCGTCGCACGCCTTCCTCGCCCTCGTAGCGTACGCCGCCTTCGTGATGGCGGCGGCCTACGGCTTCCTCTTCCTGTCGCTCTACCGCGAGCTCAAGCGCGGCCTGTTCTCGCTCTTCTACGGCAAGTTGCCCCCTCTCGAGGCGCTCGAGAGGATGATGAGCGGCGCTCTCCACGTCGGCTTCGTGGCGCTCACCGGCTCCGTGGTGATCGGCGCCGCCTGGGCCTATCGTCTCTACGGGAAGGCCTGGCCCGCCGACCCGATCATCCAGCTCACCTTCGCCACCTGGACGCTCTACGGCTTGGCGCTGCTGCTGCGCCGGACGCAGCAGTGGCAGGGACGCCAGACCGCCTTCGCGAGCCTCGCGGGGCTCTGCGCGATCCTCCTCTCGCTGGTGGTGGTGAACTTCGTCGTAGGCAACTTCCACGGAACCCTCGGCACCGGAACCTCCTGACCCGAGCTGACCCAGCCTCCACCCTCCGGTCGAGCACTCCCCGATGACCGCCTCGTCCAGCAGCCGCCAGGACTTGCCTCTCCTCCTCGTGGGCACCGACCACCGGTGCTCCCCGGTGGAGCTGCGCGAGAGGGTGGCCTACTCGGGCGAGAGCTCGGAAGAGCTGCTGGTCCACCTGCTCGCCCGGCCCGAGGTGGCGGAGACCCTCCTCGTCTCCACCTGCAACCGCACCGAGGTCTACGTCCAGCCGCGCGAGGACGAAAACGCCTACCACGCCGTGGTCGAGCTCGCCTTCGCCGCCCGCGCCCCGGAGATCGCCGACCAGGGGCGGCTCTACGTCAAGCGGGGCCGGGAGGCCGCCCGCCACCTGATGGCGGTCGCCAGCGGCCTCGAGTCGATGGTCCTGG
>CAZIIB010000799.1:0-2243 GCA_964539125.1 uncultured Thermoanaerobaculia bacterium
GTCTACCTCCACGGTCTCGCCGGCGACCTGGCGGCGGCCGAGCGGGGCGAGCGGGGGCTCGTCGCCGGCGACCTGGTGGACGCCCTGCCCGCGGCCTTCGAGGCCCTCGCAGGCTCCTGAGAGGGAGTCGGATGAGCCCGAGATTGTGACGAATGAGTCGACCTTCTCGGGCAGGGAGAGGGAGCGAGGGTGAGGGGACTAGGAGCTGGCGCTGCGCGAGTGAGGCGGAGACGGCCCGGGTGGGCGAGATCCTGGGAGGCGAGCTCCGTCCCGACGGCGTCCTGTTGCTCTACGGCGACCTGGGCAGCGGCAAGACCGTGCTGACCCGCGGCGTCGCCCGCGCCTTGGGGATCGACCCGGCCGAGATCCAGAGCCCGACGTTCGTCCTCGTGCGTGAGCACGAGGGCGCCGAGGGGCGGCTGGTCCACGTGGACCTCTACCGCTTGGAGCCGGCCGAGGTGGACGCCATCGGAATCGAGGAGCTCCTCGCCGGACCCGGCGTCAAGGTGGTCGAGTGGGCCGAGCGGCTCGCCGTGCCGCCCGGCGGGGCGCTACGCCTGGCGGTCGAGCGGGAGGGGTCCGAGGGGGTCCGCCGGCTCCGCGAGCTGCCGGGCCCTTCGCGGTAGGATGCATCTGCTTACGACGGTTGCAACTCCCCTGAAACCCGCAACTGGTATCGACTTCCCAAGGAGGGCTAGATGAAGATCAAGAGAGTTGGAGTGCTGGGCTGCGGCCTGATGGGCTCGGGCATCGCCGAGGTGGCGGCTCGGGCCGGCTATGCCACGGTGGTCCGCGAGGTCACGGAGGACCTGCTCGAGAAGGGACTGGGCCGCATCGACAAGTCCCTCGGCCGAGCAGTGGAGAAGGGCAGGCTGGAAGCCGACACGCGCGACGAGGTCCGGGGCCGCATCTCCGGCACGGTCGACCTGGACGCCCTGTCGGAGTGCGACGTGGTGATCGAGGCGATCGTCGAGAACCTCGAGGAGAAGCGCAAGACCTTCGGCAATCTCGACCGGGTGGCCCACGACCAGGCGATCTTCGCCTCCAACACGTCGTCGCTCACCATTACCCAGCTCGCCATGTCGACGTCGCGCCCCGAGCGCTTCCTGGGCCTGCACTTCTTCAACCCGGTGCCGGTGATGAAGCTGGTCGAGGTGGTGCGCACCCTGCTGAGCGACGACGAGGTGGTCGACACCGCCATGGAGTGGGCGCGCAGCCTGGGCAAGGAGCCCATCGCCTGCCGCGACAACTCGGGCTTCATCGTCAACCGCCTCCTGGTGCCCTACCTGCTCGACGCGATCCGCGCCTACGAGGAGGGGGTGGGCTCGATCGAGGACATCGACAAGGGCATGCAGCTCGGCTGCGGCTACCCCATGGGCCCCTTCACGCTCCTGGACTTCGTCGGGCTCGACACCACCTACTACATCGCCAACATCATGTTCGAGGAGTACCGGGAGAAACGCTTCGCGCCGCCACCGCTGCTCAAGCAGATGGTGCTGGCCGGCCGCCACGGCCGCAAGGCGGGGCGCGGGTTCTACGACTACTCCGCGAAGAAGTGACGGCGTGGAGGGAGGAGGCTTGCCGGAGCGGAGCCACGCCGGCCGTGCTCCGCGACGGCACCTCCGCTAGGCCGACCTTGCTAGAATGACGAGGAGGCCTTGCCTCCGCCCATGTCTTCCCTCCCACCCACTCGCCCCGCCACCCGTCCATGATCCAGGTCACTCTGCCCGAAGAGGGCATCGAGGTCCTCTTCGGCGTTCACGACGAGAACCTGCGGCGCATGGAGCGGGCGTTCGACGTCCAGCTCGCCGCCCGGGGCAACGAGCTGAAGATCTCCGGCAACCCCGACGGAGCCCGCTCCGTCGAGCGCCTGATGAGCCAGCTCGGCGCCCTGACGGCGGAAGGCTTCCGCCTCTCGCCGAGCGATGTCCGGACCGCCGTGCGGGTGCTCCAGGACGACCCCGAGGCGTCGCTGATCGACTTCTTCCAGCCCGCCGGGATGCTCGCCGCGGTCAACCGGCTGATCACTCCCAAGACGCTGCGCCAGCAGAGCTACCTGAAGGCGATGGACGACTTCGACATCGTCATCGCGATCGGACCGGCGGGCACGGGCAAGACCTACCTGGCGGTGGCCATGGCGGCGGCGTTCCTGCTCGAGAAGAAGGTACGCCGGATCGTCCTGGCCCGGCCCGCGGTGGAGGCGGGCGAGAAGCTCGGCTTCCTGCCCGGGGACCTGGTGGAGA
>CAZIIB010000800.1:0-2243 GCA_964539125.1 uncultured Thermoanaerobaculia bacterium
CCAGGCCGAGCACGCCGCCTCCCAGCGCCAGGACGGTCGTCTCCACCAGGACCTCGCTCACCAGGTGCCGTGGGAGGGCACCGAGAGCGCGGCGGATTCCCTGCGCCCGGGATCGGGCGCTCGCCCGGACGAGGAGGAGGTTCACCAGGTTGACCGCGCCGACGACCAGCAGGAGGAGAGCGCCGCCCTGGAGGAGGAGCAGGACCGGCCGGATCGAAGCCACGTGATCGGCGTGGAGCGGCACCACCCGCGAACGGAATCCGCTCTGGGCGAGGAGCGGCGCCTCGGGGGAGCCCGCGTTCACCGCGGCGTCGTGGGCGGCCACCTGCGCCTGGGCCTCCTCGAGCGTGGCGCGGGGCCGTAGCCGCGCGATCATGTCGGACGAGCTGCCCGCGTGGCGGCGGTCGGGCCCGTGCTGCCGCGGAGTCGACGAGTACGGGAGGTAGATCCGCGCTCCGGACGAGAGGAACCGAAACGAGGGCGGCAGGATGCCGACCACCTGCTTTGACACCCCGTCGACCCGAATCGTGCGTCCGAGCGCCGCCGGGTCGGCCGCGAGGCGTTGGCGCCAGTACTCGTCCGTGAGCACGACGACGTCGTCCGAGGCCGGACGGGCCTCCGCCTCCTCGAACCCGCGCCCGAGGGCGGGACGAACCCCCAGCAGCGCGAAGAAGCCCGGCGTCACCCGGGTGACCGCGATTCGCTCGGTCGCGCCCGTCTCTCCCACCACCGCCGCGTCTTGGTGCAGGAGCGCGATGCCGGAGAAGCCCGCGATCCGGCTGCGGCGCTCGAAGTAATTGGTGAGATTGGAGCCGTCGTCCGGCACTCCGGCCTTCGGATAGGAGTTGAACACCCGCACCAGCCGGTCGGGCGCCGGGAAGGGCAGCGGGCGCAGCAGGACGGCGTCGACGACGGCGAAGACCGTCAGGCTCGCGCCGAGGCAGAGGCCGAGCGTCCCGAGCGCCGTGACCGTGAAGCCTGGGGACTGGCGCAGGTGACGGAGCGCGTGCCGAACCTGGCGCGCCGCCTCGTCGAACGTAGCCACGCCGCGGGCCGCGCGGCAGTCGCTCTGGACGTTGAGCACGCTGCCGAACTCCCGGCGTGCCCGCCGTGCCGCCTCGTCCGGAGCGAGCCCCGCGCCGATCAGGTGCCGGGTGTGCTCCTCGATGTGGAGGCGGATCTCCTCGCTCATCTCGGCCTCGAAGCGCCGCCGCCGGGTGAGAACCCGCCAGGTGGAACGGAGCCGGCCCAACGTGGACGAGAGCACTTAGACCTCCTCTGGAGTCATGGCGAGAGCCATCCCGATGGCCGTCGCCAGGCGGTTCCACGAGGCCGTCTCCTCGTTCAAGCGCCGCTCGCCCGCGGGCGTCAGGCTGTAGTACTTCGCCTTGCGGCCGGCTTCGCTCTGACCCCACTCGCCGGTGATCAGGCCCTCGTGCTCCAGGCGATAGACCGCCGGGTAGATCGACCCCTGGGGGATCTGGAGAGCGCCGCCCGAGATCTGGCGGATGCGCTGGAGGAGGCCGTAGCCGTGGAGGGGCTCGAGGGACAGGGCTTTCAAGACCAGCATGTCGAGGGTGCCGGGGAGGAGCTCGGTGGTCTCGGTCATCAGGTCTCTCCTAGTCAGACTAGGCAAACCATACCGAGGCTTCTCCTAGTCTGTCAAGGGGAGACGAGGAGGAGCGAGGCGTCCCGGAGCGGGCGCCCGGGTGCAGCTTGCCTGCCCGGTGGTGCGGTGCGCCGGGCACCAGCCAATGATCAATCTAGCTTTCAATCGCGTCGTCACGGAAGTTCTGCGCTCAGGCGCTCAGGTGCCAGCCGAATGGTCGCCGGGGCTGCTCGATGCCGAGACCGCCGGGGCGGGGCCGGGGCGTCCGCCCTCCGGCTCGGACATGTCGCCAGGAGCCATTTTCCGCGACACGTCGGCTTGACCTGTCGTCTACAGCGACATATTTACCGGACATGTCGCAGGAATCAACTTTGGGCAACACGTCCGGCGGAGAGACCTGGAGTCCCATCCGGCCCTACAACGCGCTACGCCCCCTGCCCCCCGCCGTAGGGCTGGAGACGAGGCCGGTCCTCAAGCGGTGCGTGGGTGCCCGGGCCGCCTTGGCGGAGCTCAAGCAGGCGGTGGAGGAGAGCTCGGTCTGGACCACGGCGAAGATCGGCGCCGTCCGCAACCTCGCCCGCCACACCGCCGAGTGGGTGCGCGAGAGGCTCCCCCGGATCTACAGCCGCGAGCT
>CAZIIB010000801.1:0-2240 GCA_964539125.1 uncultured Thermoanaerobaculia bacterium
TAGAGCCGGCATCCGGCTCTGTCAGGCACATGGTGCCGGCCCAGGTGCCGTCGACCAGCTTGGGCACGAACCGTTCCTTGAGCTCGTCGGTCGCGTGGTGGTCGAGGGCCGTGTAGGCGCCGTTGGTCAGGCCGATGTACATGGCGAAGGCGAGGTTCGAGGCGCAGAGCATCTCCGAGGCCATGATGCTCACGGTGTGGGGCATGCCCTGGCCGCCGTACTCGGGCCGGCAGGCGAGGGCGGTCCAGCCGCCCTCGCGCATCAGCCGGTAGGCGTCGCGGAAGCCCTCCGGCGTGCGGACGGCGCCGCCTTCGAAGTGGCAGCCCTCCTGGTCGCCGACGGCGTTCAGGGGTTGGAGGACCTCGCGGGAGATCTTGCCCATCTCCTCGAGGATGGCCGTCACCAGATCCTCGGTGGCGTCCTCGAAGCCGGGAAGCTCGGCGAGGGAGTCGCCGTCGAACAGCTCGTAGTAGACGAATCTGAGGTCGCGCAGGGGCGCTTGGTAGTCCATGAGGCGTCTCCGTGTCGCTCGATCTAGTTGCGGAGCGGCTTGCCGGTCTCGAGCATGTGCTCGATCCGGGCGAGGGTCCCGGGCGTCTGGATGAGATCGAGGAAGGCCTCGCGCTCGAGGCGCGAGAGGTCGTCCTCGCTCACGGTCTCGGTGAGATCGGTGTCGCCGCCGGTGAGCACGACGGCGAGCCGCTTCGCCACCACGGCGTCGTGGGCGGTCGCCTTGCCGTTGGCCACGAAGCCGGCGACCGCCATCTCGAGGGCCACCCGGCCGCTCGGACCGGGGAGGGTGACCTCGAGGGGCTCCGGCGGCTCGTAGCCCGCCGCCACGAGCTCGAGGGCCCTCGCCTTGGCATCGGCCAGGAGGCGGTCCCGGTTCATGGTGATGCCGTCGGTGGGCCGGAGGAAGAGGAGCTCCATGGCCTCGGCGGCGGAGGTCGCCACCTGGGCGGTGGAGATCGTCTCGAACACCTTGGCCACGCCAGGCATGGGCCCGCCCGGGCGCTTCGGGTTCGTCGCCCAGCGCAGCGTCATCTCCTTGCACCCTCCCCATCCGGGGATGACGCCCACGCCCACTTCCACCAGGCCGATGTAGCTCTCGGCGTGAGCCTGGACCGCGTCCGCGTGGAGCAGGATCTCGCAGCCGCCTCCCAGGGCCATTCCCGACGGCGCAGCGACCACCGGGAAGGGAGCGTACTTGAGCGCCTTGTACGCCTGCTGGCCGGCGGCGACGCTCTCGGCGATCGCCGGCCACATGGCGAGGTTGGCGGCGAAGAGGGCGATCCCGACGTTGGCGCCCACCGAGAAGTTCTCCGCCTCGTTGTGGATCACCAGGGCCTTGAAGCGCTTGCCGTCGATCGTCCCGATCGCCTTGCCGATCATCCGGACAACGCCCTCGTCGAGGGAGTTCATCTTGGTGTGGAACTCGAGGCAGAGGACGCCGTCGCCCACGTCCCAGAGACTCGCCGAGGCGTTCTTCGCCACCGGCTCCGAGGCACGCTTCACGTCCGCGAGGAGCAGCACCCCCTCCGGGCGGGCGACGTCGTGGTACGCGCCGTCCACGCCGAAGCACTGGAGCCGGCCCTCCTCGACGCGGTAGAAGGTGTCGCCGCCGACGGCGACCAGGGTCTCGAGAATCGCCGGCACCGGCCGGCCCTCGGCGGCGAGCCTCTCCGCGAACCAGGCCGGCCCGAGCCGGTCGATGAGCTCGAACGGTCCGTAGGACCAGCTGTAGCCGGTGCGCATCGCCTCGTCGATCCGCGTCGGGTCGTCGGCGATCGCCGGCACCAGGGAGGCCGCGTAGGCGAGGGTGGTCGAGAGCATGCGCCAGGCGTACCGGCCGCCCTTGTCCGGGTGCTCGACCAGGGTGCGGAGCCCCGCCTTGCCGGCGGCCCTGGCCGCGCCGACGCTCGCCAGCCGCGGCTTCTCCGCCGTCCGGTACTCGCCGCTCGCAAGGTCGATCGCCTGCTTGACCTTGGCGCCGGTGGACTTGTCGATGCGGTAGAAGCCGCCCTTGCCCTTCCGGCCGGTGAAGCCGGTCTCGATCATCTTGGCCACGAGCGGCACGTCGCGGTGGATCTCCCGGTAGAGGTCGTCCCCGGGCAGGGTGGCGAGAAGCGAGGCGGCGATGTGGGGGGCCAGGTCGATTCCCACCAGGTCCATGAGGCCGAAGACTCCGGTCTTGGGGAAGCCCATGGGCTTGCCGGCGACCGAGTCCGCCTCCTCGACGG
>CAZIIB010000802.1:0-2236 GCA_964539125.1 uncultured Thermoanaerobaculia bacterium
CCGGCGCTCCTCGACCAGCCGATGCTCGAGGCCGCCCTCGACCGGGCGGAGATTCCGCACACCAGCCTCAAGTTCTCCGAGAACACCGGCCAGCTCGGCCCGATCCGCGAGCAGGCCGGCGCGTTCTCCGACGCCGTCAAGCTCTGGGGGAAAAGCATATGAGCGAGCCCACCACCCGTTCCGCCGACACCGCCGAGGCTCCGCCTCCTGCGGCTCCGGTCAAAGACGCCTCCCAGCTCCGCCAGAAGCGCATGATCGCGGAGCACTTCGACCGCCTGGCCGCGGCGAAGGAGACGGGCGACAAGGTCGTCTACACCTTCGTCCCCGGCAACCTGACCGAGCTCGCCGGCGCCCTGGACCTGCTGCCGGTCCTGCCCGAGATCAACGCCCTCCAGTCCGGCATGCGCAACCTCTCGGCCCACTACATCGGCGAGGCCGAGAAGGCCGGCCACTCCGAGGACGTCTGCACCTACGTCAAGTGCGACATCGGGATGATGCGCTCGGGCAACATCGGGCCCACCGGCAAGAAGCTCCCGGAGCCGGACCTGCTGCTGCTCTCCTACACCGGCTGCTTCACCTTCATGAAGTGGTTCGAGCTCCTGCGCCAGGAGTACTCGTGCCCGGTGGTCATGCTCCACGTGCCCTACCAGGCCGACGGCGTGATCACCGAGGAGATGCGCCGCTACGTCGTCGACCAGCTCGAGCGGGAGGTGATCCCGGCCATGGAGAAGGCGGCGGGCAAGCGCCTCGACCTCGACGAGCTCGTCCACCGGCTCGAGCTCTCGCGCCAGGCCGAGGACGACCTGGTCGCGGTCTGGGAGTCGGCCAAGCACCGGCCGTCGCCCATCGACGGCTACTTCGGCGGCGTCTACTACGTGGGACCGATCTTCTCCGCCTTCCGGGGCACCGAAGGGGCCCGGGAGTACTACCGCGAGCTCCGCGCCGAGGTCGAGGAGCGGATCGAGCGCGGCGAGGGGCCCATGACCCCCGACGGTCCCCTCGGCGAGGAGCGCTACCGCCTGGTGGTCGAGGGGCCGCCCAACTGGACCAGCTTCAACGACTTCTGGCGCATGTTCTCGCGCGAGGGGGCGGTGGTCGTGGCCTCCACCTACACCAAGGTGGGCGGCCTCTACGACGAGGGCTTCCGCCACGATCCGAGCAATCCCCTGCGCAGCCTCGCCGAGTACTGCCTGACCTGCTACACGAACCGCTGCCTGCCGAGCCGGGTCGACCTGCTGGAGCGCTACCTGCGCGAGTACCAGGCCGACGGGTTCCTGATCAACTCGGTCAAGTCGTGCAACTCGTTCAGCGTCGGGCAGCTCCTGATGCTCCGCACCCTCGAGGAGCGCACCGGCCTGCCGGGCGGCTTCATCGAGTCGGACCTGGTGGACCCGCGCTACTTCGGCAAGGCCAACATCGAAAACCGCGTGCAGAGCTATCTCCAGGTGCTCGAATCGCGCCGGCACGGGAGGTACGCATGAGGTGCGTCGTCGGGATCGACCTGGGGTCGACCACCACCAAAGCCCTCCTCCTGGGCGAGGACGGCCGGGTGCTCGGCCGCGGGATCACCAACAGCCGCTCGAGCTACGACGTGGCCTGCGCGGTGGCCCGCGAAGAGGCCCTGACCGCGGCTCGCTTCTCGCTCCTCGAGGAGCACCTGGCCGAGACCGCCTCCTCCGGCCGCCCGTCGGAGTACGGCGGCGAGGGTGAAGCCGCCCAGGAGCTCGGGCGCCGCCTCAAGGAGGCCTTCCGCCTGGAGATCTACCTGGGCGAGCTCGGCCGCTTGGGCCAGGAGATCGAGCGCATCCTCGCCGCTCCGGGCCACGAGGAGTGGCGCCCGGTCCTCGCGCCCGCGGTCGAGGAGATCCTCGGGCGCATCGAGGCGGGGGCGCCGGCCCTGTTCGCCGCCCCGGGGCGGAGAAAGAGCGACTTCTTCCGCGACCTCGCCGGCGCCGCCTACGTCGAGACGGCCGAGGAGATCGCCGGCCGGGGGGAGATCCCGTTCGAGCGCCTCCTCGCCCTCTACGACCGGGCGATCCTGGCGGTCGAGACGCGGATCGAGCCCCTGGACTTCGCGGGCCTCCTGCGGCGCGCCGCGGAACGGCTCGAGGACGGCAACGGGAACGGCGCCGGGGCCTCGAGCCGGCGCGGCCGGCTCGCCCGGGTGGTCGAGGCGGTGGTCTCCGAGCCCATCGAGGAGCTCGCCTTCGTCGGCACGGGTTACGGCCGCCAGACC
>CAZIIB010000803.1:0-2235 GCA_964539125.1 uncultured Thermoanaerobaculia bacterium
CGGTGGTCAAGGGAGAGACCAGTCGCATCCTCCTCTGGACCGGCGTCATCGCTTACCTGGTGTACCTCGTGATCTTCCCCCTCGCATACAACATGTGGCACCAGTGGCAAAGCTATCGCGCGCTCGTCGAGCAGTTCGCCGTCCGCCGGGAGCGCTTCGAGCAGCGTCTGTTCCCGGGAAAGGTCAAGAAGATCGTCGGCTACCGCGTGGACCGGAGCCAGCGGCGCTTCAAGCACTGGTTCACGGCTACGCTGGTGGCCTACGGAGTCGTCGCCGTCGCCATGGTCTTGGTCGTCTGGTTCGTGGGACCGCTCCTCAGAGTTAGCTGACCACAATCATCGCCTCTGCTCCTCCCCGCACGGGAGCTCGAATCCCGCCGATCCCGCCCGCCCGGGCGGTGCGCTGTCGGGCGTTTGGTGGCATCCTCAAACTCGACGCCGACGTGCCTCCCCCGAGCGGCGATCCCCTCATCGCACTCCCAGGAGGCAGCCATGTCCCTTCGGAGTGCCCGCTTCGCCCGCCGCGTCGACACCTACTTCCTCTTCGCCTTCGCCGCAGCGCTCCTCGTCGCGAGCGCCCTCGCTCCCCCGGGAGCCCGCGCCGCCACGCCGCCCGCCCCGGGCGAGCCGGGGAGCGTGACCATCCCCGGCAGCTTCCAGGACGAGCTCGGCTGCCCCGGCGACTGGCAGCCCGACTGCGCCCTGACCCACCTCGCCTACGACCCCGAGGACACGGTCTGGCAGGCCGTCTTCTCGATCCCGGCCGGTGCCTGGGAGTACAAGGCCGCCCTCGACGACGCCTGGACCGTGAACTACGGCGCCAACGCCACCCAGAACGGCGCCAACATCGGCCTCTCGCTGGCCGCCGACACCGACGTCAAGTTCTACTACTCCACCGCGACCCACTGGGTGACCGACAACGTCAACTCCACCATCGCCGTCGCCCCGGGCAGCTTCCAGAGCGAGCTCGGCTGCGCCGGTGACTGGGACCCGGGCTGCCTGCGCTCCTGGCTCCAGGACCCCGACGGCGACGGCGTCTTCACCTTCACCACCCGCGCCCTGCCCGCCGGGAGCTACGAGGCCAAGGTGGCGATCGGCGAGAGCTGGGACGAAAACTACGGCGCTGGCGGCGTCCAGAACGGCGCCAACATCTCCTTCACCGTGCCGGCTGACTGCCAGGCGATGCTCTTCTCGTTCGACTGGGCGACCAAGGTCTTGACCGTCGCCCCGGCGCCGGCCCCGGCCCAGCCGTCGAGCGTGACGATCCCCGGGAGCTTCCAGAGCGAGCTCGGCTGCCCCGGCGACTGGCAGCCCGACTGCGCCCTGACCCACCTCGCCTACGACCCCGAGGACACGGTCTGGCAGGGAATCTTCTCCATCCCGGCAGGCTCCTGGGAGTACAAGGCCGCCCTCGACGATTCCTGGGACGTGAACTACGGCGCGAACGCCACCCAGAATGGCCCCAACATCCCCCTCTCCCTGGCCTCACCCACCGACGTGAAGTTCTACTACTCCCACGAGACCCACTGGGTGACGGACGGCGTCGGCTCGACCATCGCTACCGCCCCGGGGAGCTTCCAGAGCGAGCTCGGCTGCTCGGGCGACTGGCAGCCCTGGTGCCTGCGCTCCTGGCTCCAGGATCCGGACGGTGACGGCACCTACGCCTTCTCCGCCCGCCTGCCGGCGGGCAGCTACGAGGCCAAGGTGGCGATCGGCGAGAGCTGGGACGTGAACTACGGCGAGGGCGGGGTCCAGAACGGGCCCAACATCCCCTTCACCGTGCCCACCGCCTGCGCCGAGGTCTTCTTCACCTGGGACGGCGCGAGCCACGTGCTCTCGATCGGCACCGGCCCCGGCGGCCCGGTGGGCAACCTCAACCAGGCCAAGGCCCACTGGGTGACGGCGGACACCTTCGCCTGGAACGCCGGCGGCCCAGGCGACACCTTCGCCCTCCACTACGCCCCGGACGGCGACCTGGCCCTCGACGCGACCGGCGTCACCGGTGGCTCGAGCCTGCCCCTCACCTACGATCCGGCCGGCCTGCCGGCCGCCGTGCTGGCGAAGTTCCCGCAGCTCACCGGCTACCACGCCCTGAAGCTCGATCCGGGGGACCTGGCGCTGGTCCCGGACATCCTCCAGGGGCAGATCGCCCTCTCGGTGGCCGATTCGGGGGGCACCCCCCTCGACGCCACGTCGGTCCAGATCCCCGGCGTCCTCGACGACCTCTACACCTACG
>CAZIIB010000804.1:0-2227 GCA_964539125.1 uncultured Thermoanaerobaculia bacterium
GGAAGGGGTTCTCGCCGTAGCGGCCGTCGGCCGGCCGGCGGGAGGGCTGGACGTACGCGGCCCGCCACGGCTCGGGCCCCAGCACCCGGAGGAAGGTGTCCGGGTGCATGGTGCCGGCGCCCACCTCCAGGTCGTAAGGCTGTTGGAGCACGCACCCCTGGCCGGCCCAGAACTCCGACAGGCGGAGGATCAGTTGCTGGAAGCTCTGCATCGGTTCCTTCATCTCGAGTCGGTCGGTGGTCAGCGCGCCCTCGTCGCCGCCCGGCTGCCGGCTCAGGCCGGGTCGAGGACGGGGCGCATGCTCTGGATCACGTCGTAGCTGCGCAGCTCTCTTCCCAGAAAGCGGCGGCGGACCTCGGCGCTCAGGCGCTCGGTCCGGCGCAGCACCGCGGGCGCCGGCGGCCGGCGGGCGAGCTCGGCGAGCGGCTCGCGCCCCACGCGGACCAGTAGCTCCAGGACCTCCGAGTCTACCGGCAGGCCGAGGGAGCCGCCCACCACCGCGCCGCCGGCTCCGGCCGCGGAAGCGCAGTCGGCGCAGACCACCGCTTCGTCGTTGGGCGGAAGCACGCCGCCTCTCTCCGGGAAGGGGCGCCCGCAGAGCGGGCACTCACGGGGGGCCGGGAAGACCCCGGCGAGCCGTAGGGCCCAGGCCTCGAAGTAGCGCGCCGCCAGGTCCCGGTCCGCCCCGCTCAGCAGTGCCTCCACCGTCGAATCGAGCAGGCGGAAGTAAAGCTCCGACGGCTCGTCCTCCTGGGCCAGCTCGGTCAAGTGCTCGGCCAGGTAGCTGCCGAGCAAGATCCCTTCCAAGTCTTGCTGCATCCGGTGTGCGGGCCGCACCAGCTCGACCTCGCCGATCCGCACCAGCTCCCGGCCTTCCTTCTCGAACCAGCGCACCCGCACCCGGGCCAACGGCTGGAGCTGACCGGAAAAGCGACTGTACTTGCGCCGAGCACCGCGCGCAACACCCTTGGTCTTGCCCCGCTCGCGGGTGAGCAGCGTCACGATCCGGTCGGTCTCGTGCAGGTCGAAGACGTCCAGGATGAGGGCTTCGCCCCCGAAGGCGCGCATCGGGAGCAGCCTACACTGCCGGCGGGCGGGCCGCGAGCGGGCGCCCCCGTCAATGACTCGCTCGCCGGCGCGTAACAGTTGGTAAGCCTCCGCTCCCCGGCGGCGCAGCCGTCGCCGGGACCCCGAGGACCCGCGAAGGGAGGACCTCGATGGCGTTTCTGCCCCGAGACGTCGCGTTCCCCGCGCGCGTGTGGCGCAAGCGCCCGGGCTTCTCCTGGTCGGCGTCGGGATCTACGGCCTGGTCTCCTACTCGGCGACCCAGCGGCGTCTCGAGATGGGCATCCGGATGGCGGTGGGCGCCCGGCCGGCCCAAATCTGGCGCCTGGTGCTCGGCCAGGGGCTGGCCCTCGCCCTCTCCGGAGCGGCTCTCGGGCTGGCCCTCGCGTTCCTGGCGGGCCGAGCCCTCTCCGGCTTCCTCTTCGGGGTCAGCCCCACGGATCCGGTCACGTTTCTCGGCGTCACCGCGCTGCTGGTGGGAATGAGCCTGCTGGCGAGCCTGCTGCCGGCGCGGAGCGCTGCGCACCAGGACCCCGCACGGACGCTGCGCAGCGGCTGAGCGAACCGGATGGAAGCCGGATCGGACCGCGGTCCGCGGGCATCTGGTAGCGTCGGCCCTCATGCGATCCGAACGCCACAGCGTCGCCGCCGGCCCCGCCGTCCAGCGGGTTCTCGCCCGGCTCGAGCGGGGCACCGTGCTGGTGCTGGGCGCCCCGGGCACCGGCAAGACCGCCCTCGCCGGCTATCTGACCGCACAGCTCGGCCGGGGCCTCTCGCGGGTGGCGCAGCTCGACGCCGACCCGGGCCAGGCCGCGATCGGCCTCGGAGCGTGCCTCGGCCTGGCCCTCACCGCCCCCTGGCGGGCCCCAGCCTCTCTCTGGTTCGCCGGCGGCGCCTCCGCCCTCGAGCAGCCGCTCCCCACCGTCGTGGGCACGGCGCGCCTCGCCGGCCGGGCCCGCACCGAGGGGGCCGAGCTGGTGGTGATCGATCCGCCCGGCACGGTGGCGACGGCGGCGGGCCGGGAGCTCCTCTACAACCTGGCGGAAGCCGCGGGCGTGAACCAGGTGGTCGCCCTGGAGCGGGGCCGGGAGCTCCAAGCGCTCCTCGACGCCCTCGGCGGACGGGCGGAGATCCATCGCCTGGAGCCCCTGGCCGGCGCCCG
>CAZIIB010000805.1:0-2226 GCA_964539125.1 uncultured Thermoanaerobaculia bacterium
CCGCAACGGGATAAGCAACTTGCCATTGTGAATGCGGACGCCATGCGGTTTGACGCACTTGCCGGCCAGGTAAGCATGCTCGGCTGTTGCCGGCGCTGCCTCCTGCCATGTCCGGGCGGCCTGCTCTGCCGCCTCACGCTGTCGTCGCAACTGTTCAGCGTCCCGCGCGCGGCGCATATTCTCGACGCGCTCACGGTGCGCGCGTTGCTCGCTGTCGGTCATCGGCCTGTCCGGCGCTGCGTGCCAAGTCTGGTCGATCCCGGCACGCCAGCAGCCGAAGCGGCCCGCCGGGATGCCATCGCCGAAAAGGACATAAAATCCGGCCAGGTCGCCGCGCTTGCCGTTGGTGGCGAAACGGTGCAGCGTGCCGTCCGCTTCGATGTTGTCCGGCGGGTCGATTCCAGCGCTGCGGATTGCATCGGCAAAAGCTGCAACGGCATCCATCGTCACGGCTGTACCAATTGTGCGACTCGCACGGCAGTGGCGGCATACAGGCGCGACTGCCGTGCGTGCTCCAGGGCCTGCTTGATGCGTGCGCCACGGGTCAGCGGGGGGCGCGTATGATTCAACGCGGCCTGTCGTACCTGTTCAGGGGATGGGGTCATGCTGCGCCATCCTCTATGCCCAGCATCTTGTGCAGCTTCCCTTTAGGAACCAGTCGCAGGTTGCCTACGCGCACAGTCGGGATGTCGCCTCGATCTGCCGCCTGATACGTTGCGCTACGGCCAAGGCCCAGCATTTGCCCTGCGTCCGGCCACAGCCGGTATGTCTGGCAGTCCACGGGATCGCGTTGTTTCGCCTTCATTTCGTTAACCTCGTGCTTACGTTTACAGTGTTGTAAACGCTAGCATGCTCGGTTATTATGTGCTAGCGGGATATAGTCTATTACCCGCTAACAGAGGCGTTAGCAATGGAATTCCCGTTTCAATGGAAAATTGCAGAATACGGTTACCTGTTGCAGGAACTGGATGGCGTCGAGTGGCTGGCCTACAAGCCGTCCACAACATGGACGCTGTATCAGCCACTCAAGCAGCACACTGGCCTGTACCAGGATTTCATCGCGCTCGATGACACGGACGCCATGCTGGCGTTTGCGAACAAATACGGCCTGCTCGGTATCCCCGGCGGTCGCCCCCTACATGGCGAGCCAGGACCTGGCCTCAGCGCCGAAAGGCTGGATGACTGGCGCTCTAAAATTTTTGATCTCGGGTCAGCAGTGAAGGCATGGACTGCAATACAAGACAATGACCGCGCTTATCTGAAACGAGTCATTAAGTGGAAGCAGAAACCAAGGACAGCAGTCAACTACAAAGACAGTCGCACATTCGCGGACGGGCACTGGAATAAAACAGCCGTGCGGCTGAAAGACACGCACCCGGACGGTAGCGCCCTCAAGTACGGGGATCTGATCTGGCCGGCCTATCGCTATATACAGGACAGGATAAATGCCGCACTGAAAGACAGTGCCGCGCCGCGCATGCTTTGGGATGAATACAATGAATTGAAGCTCTACCTCGTACCCGGCAATTTGCTCGGCGCCATGTGGCTGCAGTTTGCGGATGCTGTCTCTTATCACCTTGAATACCGCCATTGTGATTGGTGCAGCAAACCGTTTGAGGTTTCCCGCTCCACACGCTCAGATCGCAAATACTGTTCACATTCCTGCCGTGTGTCAGCCAGTCGCAAGCGCACACGCGAAGCCCGGAGGAAATAGCCATGACACGCCGCCGCCGCATTAACAGCAACCTGCCGATGAACCTGTACTGCAGCAAAAAGGGAGCCCGGTATTACTACCGTTACCGCAACCCGGAAACCTCCAAGGAAACCGGCATGGGGACAGACAAGCAGGCCGCCATCAAGGCCGCGCATGAATTGAATGCGCGTCTCTACCCTGCCGCGCCAAATCTCGTGGACCGGGTGATTGGCGGTATTCACCGCATGGACGGCTGGCTGGATCGGTACATGGATATTTACCGGGAGCGTACCATCAAGGGCCGCCCGATATCGGCGGACAGCCTGCGCGGCATGAAGTCCCTGCACAAGCATATCCGCACGGCATTCGGGACACTGGAACTCTCCAAGGTCAGTACGCAACACGTGGCCGAATTGCTGGATACCTTCAAGGATAAGCCCACCACGGGCCGGCAGCTGCGCTCTGCCATGAAGGATATTTTCAACGAAGCGATCCGGCAGGGCGTGATTCAGCATAACCCGGTACTGGTGACG
>CAZIIB010000806.1:0-2217 GCA_964539125.1 uncultured Thermoanaerobaculia bacterium
CGAAGGTGTCGGAGCGGGCGGCGTGGGCCTGGATGCCGACCGGCTCCTCGCTCTCCCGCGCCTCGAGCAGGACGGCACCCGCGCCGTCGGAGTAGATCATGCTGTCCCGGTCGTGGGGGTCGGAGACCCGCGACAGGGTCTCCGCGCCGATCACCAGGCAGCGTCGAGCGTCCCCGGAGCGCAGGTAGTAGTCGGCCTGGATCACCGCCTGGAGCCACCCGGGGCAGCCGAAGGGCAGGTCGTAGGCGATGGTGTGGGGGTTGTGGATGGCGAGCTTGGCCTTGACCCGGGCAGCCAGACTGGGGACGAAGTCGCTGCGTCGGTTGCCCGCGGCCACGTCGCCGAAGTTGTGGCCCACGATGACGTAGTCGAGGCTCTCCCGGTCGGCGCCGGCACGCTCGAGGGCCGCCTCCGCTGCCAGCGCTGCGATGTCCGAGGTCACCAGGTCGTCGGAGACGTAGCGCCGCTCGGCGATGCCGGTGATCTGCGCGAACTTCTCGATGATCTCCTCGGTCGGCTGCTCGAAGCGGGCCCCGCCGGGCTCGAAGAACTCCGACGCGAGGAAGTCCCGGTTGGTCACCTTGCGGGTCGGCAGATAGCTGCCCGTGCCGATGATGACGCTACGCAGGTGGCCGTGCATGGAGTCCCCTCGAAGGCACTCACTCTACCTGCCGGGCGCATCGGAGGGCGTCATGTTTCCGTCACGATTGCGTCAAGGGGCCAGGAACGCACCTTCGGAGGTGTCCGGCCGGCACCTCGGGCCCGAGCCCGGTTCACCCGCCGGCCGTCTCCGCCTCGGGGGAGCGGAGCGCCTTGGCGCCCGCGAGAAACGCCACGGCCCGGCCGATCACCTCCGGGTTCCGGAGGATTCGTCGGTGGCCGAGCCCGGTGGTGACCTCGAGCTCGGCGCCGGGCCACGCGCGGGCCAGGGCCTCGACCGTCGGCAGGGGCGACTCCGGGTCGTCCCGGTCGGCGAACGCCAGGAGCGCCGCGGTCATCGCCGGGGCCCGCTCGAGCGGCTCGATGTCGCTCCAGAGCACCCCGATCCGGCGCTCGATCCGCTCCTGGAGCCGCCGCCGGAGCGTCTCGGAGAGGCCGAGCTCCGCCGCGAACCGCCGGGAGTGCTCGAGGAGGTTTGCGCCCGGGGCCACGTAGACGAGGCGCTCGACCGGGAGACCGAGAGCGACGGCGTAGGTCGCGGCCACCGCGCCGGCCGAGTGGGCCACGATGCCGGCCGCCGGCCCCCAGGTCGCCGCCACCTCGGCGAGGGCGCGGGCCATCGCCACGAGCGACGAGCTCCGGCCTGGCGCGCCTCCATGGCCGGGCGCGTCGTAGGTCACCACCCGGAAGCCGGCGGCGACCAGGGGGCGAGCGAACGAGCCGAGTTGTGACCCTCGCCCCTCCCAGCCGTGAACCAGGACGACCGTCGGCCCGTCACCGCCCCATACCCAGAGCGGCAGGGTTCCGAGGGAGGTCGCCAGGCGGTGCGGCCGGGCACCGTCGAGCAGCCGTGCTTCGCGGGCGGGCATCGGGAACCGCCGGGTGCGGAGGAAAACCCGCTCGCCGACAGCCGCCAGGAGCCCGGGCGCGACGCCCTGGAGCGCCGAGACCGCCACGCGGAGGGCTCGGGGGACGGAAAGACCGTCCGCCGCCGCCGCGGAACGATCGATCGTGCTTTTTCCGGGAAGGGACAGGTCTGCCATCGGCTTTCTCTCTCTCGTCTTCAGGCTCGGCATGCCGCCAGCAGGCTCTCGAACGATTGCCGCGCCCGCTCCTCGGCGGCGGGGTCGCGCAGGAGGCGGCTGAAGTGGTGGTACGCGAGGATCACGGCGTAGAGGTCGTAGGCGAACTGCTCGGGATCGACGTCGGGGCGGAAGTGGCCCTCCTCGATGGTGATCCGGGCCGCTGTCGCCAGGGTTCCGAGCCAGTCGCGCTGGTAGGCCACGAGGCGCTCGCGAAGGGGGCCGGGCCGGTCGTCGAGCTCATTGGCGGTGGCGATGAAGATGCACCCGCCCGGCTGGAACGGCGCCTCCTCCCAGGCCAACCAGCGCTCGAACAGCGCCCGCAGGCGCGGTTCGCCCCGCGGCTCCTTCAAGGCCGGCGTCACCACCGTCTCGATGAACAACCCCGCGGCGGTCTCGAGCACCTGGAGCTGGAGCTCCTCCTTCGACTGGAAGTGGGCGAAGAGCCCGCTCTTCGACATCCCCACCTCCCCCG
>CAZIIB010000807.1:0-2210 GCA_964539125.1 uncultured Thermoanaerobaculia bacterium
ATCGAGTACCAGGGGCCCGGCAACCTCATCCGCTCCACCGACGGCGGCCTCTCCTTCACCCTCCTCGACCTGGGGATCGATCCGTTCTACGACACGTCGGCGTTCCAGGCGCCGTTCCAGGTCGATCCCAACGACCCGCGGCGCCTGCTCTACGCCACCGAGCGGATCTTCGAGAGCACCGACCTGGGGGACACCTGGGCGCCGATCAGCGGCGACCTGACCGACCAAGACCTCAACACCCAGCTCCTCGCCGTGCGCAGCCTGGAGATCGCCCCGTCGAACAGCCAGACGGTCTACGCCACGACCAACAACCAGCGCCTGCTGGTGAGCACCGACGGCGGCCACACCTGGGACCTGCGCCGCGACGACGCCTACAACTGGCCGCGGATCACCCGCCAGATCGCCGTCGACCCCGAGGACGACGCGACCGCCTACGTGGCGATCGGGAGCTTCGGGAGCGACCGGGTGCTGGCGACCCACGACCGGGGCCAGACCTGGAGCTCCATCGGCGCGGCGCTACCCGACGTGCCGGTCGACACGGTGGCGGTCTACCGGCAGGACGGTGGCGCCCGGGTGGTCCTGGCCGGCACCGACCACGGCGTCTACGCCACCGCAGACGAAGGCGCCACCTGGAGCCTCTACGGCCGCGGCCTGCCGGCCGCGCCGGCGATGGACCTGCGGGTCGATGCGCCCCGGCACCGGCTGGTGGTCGGCACCCTCGGACGAGGGGTCTGGTGGGCCGTCCTCGTGCCCTGATCGGGAGGTGAGGCGGCGGCGGGCGGCGAGGCCACGGCGCGCCGCCCGCCGCCCACCTGCCGCTCCTCCATTTGCGTCCTCCGGTCCGGGGTGCGATGCTCTGGGGGTGCCGCCCGCGGTCGGCGGGCGGTTCCATCACCCTGGAGGAGGACGTGCCATGACGAAGAGCAACGCTCCGAGACTCACCCTCGCGTTGAGCGTCCTGATTGTCTCGGCCCTCTCGGTCCTGCCAGCGTCCGCCGCCGGCAAGCGGGCCTTCGAGATCTCCGACTACTACCACATGGCCTCGGTCGGCTCGCCGGCGGTGGCCCCGGACGGCAGTCTCGTGGCCTTCGCCGTGCACCACTACAACCTGCCCAAGGGCAAGGACTGGCGGGAGATCTGGACCATGCGTCCAGACGGCTCCCACCTGCGCCAGATGACCACCGGTCACCACCACGACGGCTCGCCGGTGTTCTCGCCCGACGGCAAGAGCCTGCTCTTCACCTCCGACCGCGAGGGGGACACGACCCAGCTCTACGTGATGCCGGTCGACGGCGGCGAGGCGAAGAAGCTGACCGACTTCTCCCTCGACCTCTCCGACCCGCGCTGGTCGCCCGACGGCAAGTGGATCGCGGTCTCCGCCGAGGTCTTCCCCGAGTGCGGCGCCGACAGCGAGTGCAACGGCAAGCTGCGCAAGGGGATCGACGACGGCAAGCTCCAGGTCCACGTGGCCGACCACCTGCTCTACCGCCACTGGACCTCCTGGCGCGACGGCACCTACACCCACGTGCTCCTGGTCGACGCGGCGAGCGGCGAGGTCACCAAGGACCTGACCCCGGGCGAGTGGGACAGCCCGACCTTCTCCCTGGGAGGGGACCGGGGTTACGATTTCTCTCCCGACTCGAAGTCGCTGGTCTACGTCTCGAACCACGAGGCCGACCCCGAGTCGTCGACGAACTCCGACCTCTGGCTGGTGCCTCTCGAGGGCGAGGTCACCGAGGCCACCGCCACCGACCTGACCGCCGAGAACACCGGCTGGGACGGCTCGCCCCTCTTCTCGCCCGACGGCACGAAGATCGCCTACCGCAGCCAGGCCCGGAACGGCTACGAGTCCGACCTCTTCCGGATCGCGGTCTACGACCTGGGCTCGAGGTCGATCCGCTATCTGACCGACCGGAAGAACTTCGACAACTGGGTGGACGAGATCGCCTGGGCCCACGACGGCAACGCGATCGCCTTCCAGGGCGAGTACCACGCCAGAAATCCCCTCTACCTGATCCCGCTGGACGGCGGCGGGGTCCAGGAGGTTCTCACCGACGGGACGATCGACGCTTGGAAGGTCGTGCCCGGCACGAGCTCAGTGGTCTACGTCCGGCGCACCATCGACCACCCGACGGAGCTCTTCCGTGCGGACTTTTCGGTAGGCGGCCAGCCGAGGACCACCCAGCTCACCCACTTCAACCAGAAGCTCG